>NZ_LWFI01000312.1:0-7516 GCF_001635735.1 Oleiphilus sp. HI0067 | reverse complement strand
TCTTCAACATTCTCACGCTCCATTAACCCCAAAGGATCAAGCGACGCCGCTTGATGCCCACGAATTCGATAAGCACTAATCAGCTGAAGCACTTTAACTTGCTTCGCATCATGCTCTGACACTGCGCTTGCAGGAGTTGCAGAGCTAGCTGTTAACGCTTTGTTTTTTGAAATATGGAGAAATTGCTCGCGTACCGTAGAATGCGGTACGTCTTTGGCTGAATAGCCATCGACACGAGGAAGTTGATCAAAATAAGAACGCCACTCTTCTGGCACACTATTGGGATCGCTTAGATAAGAGTCATAAAGTTGTTCAACATAAACTAAATTGCCACCGGCCAGATGGGATGTCTGCCAGAGTAGCGCCATGTTGTTGTCTTGCATTAAATATTCGCCTTGTTAGCATCAAATGCGGACCGAGTTTTCCTTAAAAGCAATGAACACAAGCACGAAAAAGCGATTGCGAAACTTCCTTGGTTTGGGGGGATAACCCCGTCCCGGTATTTGAACACACCTTTGCCGCCTTTTAAGCAGCAAACTGCTCTAAAACTGCCCTTCACGTTATTGGGATAGCAAATAACAAAAAGGAGCAATAGATCCCGTTTAGTATAGCGACTTTTACATTAATTTGAGAAATATTTACCTACTTTTAAGCAAAAAAAAGCCGCTTAACAAAGCGGCTTTTAATTTGCTGCTCAACAAGTGAACAATTAAGTAGAACGCTGCAACAACATTCCACGAATATGACCGATTGCGCGTGTCGGATTTAATCCCTTAGGACAAACGTTCACACAGTTCATAATGCCACGGCAACGGAAGACACTAAACGGGTCATCCAAGTCTGCCAATCGCTCTTGTGTAGCCGTATCACGAGAATCAGCTAAGAACCGATAAGCCTGCAAAAGACCTGAAGGTCCAACAAACTTATCAGGGTTCCACCAGAAAGAAGGACAAGCAGTTGAACAACATGCACACAAGATACATTCGTATAGACCGTCTAGTTTCTCGCGCTCCTCAGGAGTTTGTAGACGCTCAATAGCTGGAGCCGGCGTATCATTAATCAAGAACGGCTTAATTTTCTCGTACTGCTTGTAGAACATAGACATGTCCACAACCAAGTCACGGATAACTGGAAGCCCAGGAAGCGGACGAATAACCAACTTCCCTTTCTTAACAACATCCGATAACGGCGTAATACAAGCAAGTCCATTTTTACCATTCATGTTTAAACCGTCAGACCCGCAAACACCCTCACGGCACGAGCGACGATATGCAACAGATGAATCTTTCGCCTTCACAAGGTGAAGCACATCAAGAACCATCAAGTCTTTACCCTCAGGAATCACGACCTCGATGTCTTCCATGTAAGGAACCTGATCTTTCTCAGGATTGTAGCGATAAATACTAACTAACATTGATAACTCCTAGTATGAGCGAACTTTCGGAGGGAAAGCCTCTACCGTTTTCGGCGCAAAGTTCACGTCACGCTTTGTCAATTCCTTGGTCACTGGGTTAAAGATGGAATGCTTCAACCAGTTCTCATCATCACGCTCAGTAAAGTCATTACGAGCGTGCGCACCACGACTCTCTTTACGACCTTCAGCACTCACTGCCGTAGCAACTGCCACTTCGTAAAGGTTATCAAGCTCAAGCGCTTCAATACGCGCAGTATTGAAAGCTTGACTCTTATCTTCAAGATGTACGTTCTTCAAACGCTCTCCGATCTCTTCAAGCATTTTCAGACCTTTCTGCATGCTTTCACCTTCACGGAATACACCAAAGTAAAGCTGCATCGTACGCTGCAAATCTTCTTTAACAGCAACCGTACTCTCACCAGAAGTAGAGCTATTCAAGCGATTAACTCGAGATAATGCCTGCTCAACATCGGACTCACTAGCCTCGTCATGAACAAGACCTTCGCGAATAGATTTCTCAATTTGTAGGCCCGCTGCGCGTCCAAATACGACCAAGTCAAGCAGCGAGTTACCACCAAGACGGTTCGCACCATGAACAGATACACAAGCAGCCTCACCACAAGCGTATAAACCTTCTATGATTTGATCGTTACCGTTTGAGTCCTGCATGATCGCTTCACCACCAATGTTAGTAGGGATACCACCCATCATGTAGTGACAAGTTGGAACAACAGGAACCGGCGCTTTCACTGGATCAACGTGCGCAAATGTCTTCGACAATTCACAAATACCAGGAAGGCGCAAATTCAAGGTCTCTTCACCCAGGTGATCAAGCTTAAGAAGAACGTGGTCTTTCTTCGGACCACAGCCACGACCTTCAAGAATCTCCATTACCATAGAGCGCGCAACAACATCGCGTCCAGCAAGGTCTTTAGCATTCGGCGCATAACGTTCCATGAAACGCTCACCTTCACTGTTAATCAAGTAACCGCCTTCACCACGACAACCTTCAGTAACGAGAGTACCCGCGCCATAAATACCAGTCGGGTGGAACTGCCACATTTCCATGTCTTGACCATGGAAGCCTGCACGCAATGCCATACCCATGCCATCACCAGTATTGATCAATGCATTCGTAGTCGATTCATAAATACGACCAGCACCGCCTGTCGCCATGACAGTCGCTTTCGCTTTGATATATACCGTCTCACCAGTTTCGATACAGATAGCGATAACGCCTACAACAGCACCTTTCTGGTTCTTAACCAAATCTACCGCATACCATTCATTAAGGAATGTCGTTCCACCTTTCAAGTTACCTTGATAAAGCGCATGCAACAAAGCGTGACCAGTACGGTCAGCCGCTGCGCAAGTACGTGCCGCTTGAGTTGGGTTGTCAGGCCCTTTTGATTGACCGCCAAACGGACGCTGGTAAATACGACCTTCTTCTGTTCGAGAGAAAGGAAGTCCCATATGATCAAGCTCGAAAACCGCTTGAGGGCCAACTGAACACATGTACTCAATCGCGTCTTGGTCACCGATGTAATCAGACCCTTTAACAGTGTCATACATATGCCAACGCCAATCATCGTTTGGGTCCGCACTTGCAATAGCGCAAGTGATACCACCTTGAGCAGAAACCGTGTGCGAACGCGTAGGGAATACTTTAGTGATACAAGCAGTCTTAACGCCAGATTCTGTCAACTGTAGCGCTGCGCGCATACCAGAACCGCCGCCACCGATAACGATCGCATCGTAATTTAATGTTCTTAATCCTGCCATGTTAAATCACCCCCACAGAATCTGAATGCCCCAAACAACGTAGGCAAACAACACTACGCCGAAAAAGGCTTGAAAGCTCAAACGAACCGCTGTCGAACGCATGTAGTCCGTCGACACAGTCCACAACCCAACCCACGCATGAGCACCAATACAAAGAAGCGCAAGCAAAGAGAAAATACGCATCGCAGTGCACGCAAACAAGCCGCTCCATTGCTCATAAGTAAGCTCAGGGTTATAAATCAGATAACCCAAAATAAATACTGTATAGGCAGCCAAAACGACTGCAGTAAAACGCTGAATGATCCAATCGGAAAGACCGTTACGACCAAAACTAGTAACACTAGCTACCATATCCAAACCCCCGCCAGAACGATTAGAACCACTGAAAGAACGATTGTGATCTGTGCGCCGAGCTCACCGCCCTCGATCGTTTCGCCAACACCGAGATCCATAATTAAGTGCTTCACACCAGCAACCAAGTGATAAAGCAACGCCGATACAACACCCCAAATGATGAATTTAACCAAGGCATTATCGAAAAGCGCCTTCGCTTCAGCGAAGCCTTGCTCACTACTCAGTGACAAATCCAACCCATACATTAAAAACACCAAGCCAACAAACAACATAACACCAGTGATACGGTGCGCGATTGAAGTTAAAGCAGGCAAAGGGAATTTAAACTGAGTCAAGTCAAGATTGACTGGTCTTTTATTCTCCACGGCTATCTTCTCTCTTTTAATAAATCGATGATGAACACATCATGTTCAATAACGAACTTATAGAAAACGCAGATCACAAAGTTCGCTTATATTTTTTAAAATGGCGAAATCAAAACGCTAAGAAAAACAAAGCTCTGACGTCGGCGCGAGGATTATATTGATGGGTTAAAACAAACACAACCAAACGCACATTTTATCGTTATTCAGCCTAGTTATACCGACTGCAATTGACAATCCTGCCCAACACCCTATAGTGGTTCGCCTTAGCATTTACGCTAGCTATGCTTTCGCTTCACTAGTGCAAATCTTAGAAAGGATAGACGATCAGATCGAAACTCGCTTTGGCGATCATAAAAAACACGGTCACCTTAATACTGACAATACAAAACGCCGCTATGCCAACCGCATTTCGGGGTAGATTCAAGCAATAGGAGAAAACAATGACTGATAAGAAAGCTCAGTTATTGGTAGATGGCAAAACCATCGACTTACCAATGTACTCAGGTACTGTTGGACCAGACGTAATAGACGTACGAAGCCTCGTATCTGAAGGCTTGTTCACTTACGACCCAGGCTTTGTATCCACTGCGGCTTGCGAATCAGCCATTACATATATCGACGGCGGTAAAGGTGTTCTTTTACACCGCGGCTACGCAATCGACGATCTTGCTGAAAATTCTGACTATCTAGAGTTATGCCACCTTCTTCTTCACGGAGAGCTGCCAACTAAAGAAGAAAGTGAAGCTTTCCGCGCCACAGTTCGCAACCACACCATGGTTCACGACCAAGTAAATCAGTTCTTCCGTGGTTTCCGTCGTGATGCACACCCAATGGCTATTATGTGTGGTGTCGTTGGAGCATTATCTGCTTTTTACCATGACTCAATGGACATTACTGAAGCACAAGATCGTGAGATCGCCGGCTTCCGCCTAATCGCGAAAATGCCAACAATTGCCGCAATGTGTTACAAGTACTCGATTGGCCAGCCATTCATGTACCCGAACAATGATTTGGGTTATGCAGAGAACTTCCTGCACATGATGTTCAGCACTCCTGCTGGCGATGTTAAATTTGATCCAGCAATTGTTCGCGCAATGGATCGTATTTTCATGCTTCATGCTGACCACGAACAAAACGCATCAACATCAACAGTTCGTCTTGCGGGTTCTACCGGAGCAAATCCATTCGCATGTATTGCGTCTGGTATTGCAGCACTTTGGGGTCCTGCACACGGCGGCGCAAACGAAGCTGTGTTGAGCATGCTCAACGAAATTGGCGACGTTGCAAACATTGACGAATTCGTTGCTAAAGCAAAAGACAAGAATGATCCATTCCGTCTTATGGGCTTCGGTCACCGCGTCTATAAGAACTTTGACCCACGCGCTAAAGTTATGCGCGAAACATGCGAAGAAGTTCTGTCTGTACTAGGCCTAGAGAACGACCCACTTCTCAAGATTGCGAAGCGACTAGAGCAAATTGCTCTTGAAGACGAATACTTCATCGCTCGTAAGTTATACCCGAATGTAGACTTCTACTCAGGCATTATCCTTAAAGCAATCGGTATCCCTGAGTCGATGTTCACAGTGATCTTCGCAATGTCTCGTACAATTGGTTGGTTTGCTCACTGGAATGAAATGGTCAGCGAGAACTACCGAATTGGTCGCCCTCGTCAGCTTTACAAAGGCTACGACAAGCGTGACTATCCTGCGTAACAAGCGGGCACAAAAAAACCGCTCAATTAGCGGTTTTTTTGTGCCCAATCAAAATCAATTAAAGACTTAAAGCCCGCGCAATTCGATCCCTACTAATACGAAGCACTTCTTTACGATCGACATTAAGAGCATCAATTGGCTCTAAAAATTCTATCGAGGCATAGACTTTCTTCTGACTTAAAATACGAACCAAGGTCTCGCCGAAACTGTCATCACCAGCGTAAGCCGCTTCTCGCATCGTATTCCCCGACTTATCAAAATAACGAAGCGCTATTGGTTGAACCTGACAACCAACTCGAACAGCTGACTCAACAAACATCCCATAAAAAGGCAACAAATGAGATCCATCGGAGGTTGTTGACTCTGGGAAAACGATGACCGATCTACCCGAGCGAAGCTTGTCCTCTAACTTTGGAATACTGCGATAGGCCTGAAACTTGTTACTTCTATCAACATACACAGACCCCATACGCCGCGTAAATGTACCTATGAATGGCCAGTCTTCAACATCATGACGAGAAACAAAAGCAAGAGGCTCAGCATGATTCAAAATAACCGTATCAACCCATGACACATGGTTTGCCAAAAACAAGTTACCTTGCGCTAAGGGCGTACCTTTCACTTCTAACTCAACATTAAGAGAGCGCACCAAATCCTTCACCCAATATCGGAAAGGCGCATAATCATTAAGCTCTTTGTCTTCGATTTTAGAAGCTCGAGGAAAGCGATGAATCGACTCTATTACCGTTGCGCCCCCCAAAATATTCAAGCCTAATCGCGCACAGCGTGGGGGAACAAGAAGTTTTGACATCATAGTTTCAATCTAATTATTTGGCTTTAGGCGGCTCATCTCTGGTGAATACCCATGTATCTCCTTCACTAAGCTCCGTGTTAAACCTATAACCCTCATAGTCAAAGCCCTTTAATAACTCTACATCGGTAATATTCTTATCCGCTGCATATCGGACCATTAAGCCACGTGCTTTCTTGGCATAGAAGCTAACAATTTTGTATGCACCGTTTTTAAGATCCTTAAACACTGGCGTAATAATCCGCGCGTTTAGTTCTTTCTTATCTACTGCCTTAAAGTATTCATTTGACGCCAAATTTATAACCAAGCGCTCGGAATCACTTAAGTCTTCATTTAGGAGATTAGAGATCTCCGCCCCCCAGAATTTGTATAAATTCGGGCCACGATCATTCTGAAATTTAATGCCCATTTCTAGCCGATAGGCCTGCATTAAATCTAAGGGACGCAATAAACCATAAAGTCCAGACAATATCCGCACTTGGCTCTGTAAATACTCAACCTGTGGACCAGACATCGTCTCTACGTTTACCCCTGTATAGACATCACCTTTAAAGGCATAGACAGCTTGCTTTGAATTTTGAAGACTGAACGGTTGAGACCATGCAGCAAAGCGCTCAACATTTAATTCAGCAATAGTGTCACTGACGCCCATCAATGCCTTTACATCTGCTGCAGATAAATTTTTAGCGCCTTCAATTAGCTCCGCTGAATGATCAAGCATTCTTGGAGTCGTAAAATCATCCGTCAATGCAGCATTTTCGTAATCAAGCGTCTTAGCGGGTGACAATAAAAACAACATTCAACTCTTCCTCGTTCGTACACAATAATGCTCGAAGCTATGTCGAGCATTCTCTTAAAAAGTTATACAAGCCTTCAGGATCAAAAGGCCAATCCAATTCTTTCTTGGTATCCGAGTCAATAATTACGGGAATTCTATTACCGTAGACCTCTACCAAAGCAGCACTTGAAGCAATATCCAAATTTTCAACATTTAACTGAAAGTCATGCACCTTCATCATTTCATTAAATTGCTCAACTACATCAACGGCTAATTCACATAGATGACATGCAGTTGTGC
>NZ_LWFI01000311.1:0-798 GCF_001635735.1 Oleiphilus sp. HI0067 | reverse complement strand
AGATTCAATCGCCGTAATAAGATAAATGAAAGCTACAGGAATAAATGCTTCAACATCAAAGCTAAACCCATATTTAAACGGCGTTGGTATCGCAACCAAATCCATATCGGCAAGCATAGAAAAATCGACCTTACCCATAAACCAAGCGGCAATAAAACCGATGATCAAACCGTAGAAAATCGCGCCAGAACGCAGTATCGGCTTAGAACTTTGATTCAATATGATAATAATCAACAACACTGAACCGCCAAGGGCTAGGTTTTCTAAACTACCTAAATCTGGGGCTTTAAAACCACCAGCCAGATCCGTCATACCGACTTTGATTAAATAGAGCCCAATCGTGGTGATAACAATGCCTGTCACTAGAGGGGTCACAAACACTTTAAGCTTGTGTAAAAACTGGCTTAGAAAAATTTCGATAAATGCGCCAAGGAAACAAACGCCAAAGATCAAGCTTAAGATCTCATCAGGACCACCACCTTTACCTTTCGCGATAAATCCAGCCGCTAAGATAGAGCTTAAAAAGGCAAAACTAGTGCCTTGAAGAGCCATCAAGCCCGAACCTACTGGGCCAAAGCGTCTAGCTTGTATAAACGTTCCTACACCCGAAACGATAAGTGCCATGCTTATAAGATAAGGTACTTCGGAACCTAATCCTAAGACACCGCCAATAATTAAGGTGGGCGTGATAATTCCAACGAAGCTTGCAAGCACATGCTGCAAGGCGGTGAGTCCTGCGACGGGCGCAGGCGGTCGATCATCTATGCCATAGATGATTTCTGAATTCGTCATGCTACT
>NZ_LWFI01000310.1:0-1320 GCF_001635735.1 Oleiphilus sp. HI0067 | reverse complement strand
AGCGTTACAGCGACACAAACTGACGCATAGCTTGCTAACTTTATGAGTTGGTCGAGTTGGTTCTTTTGTGCGGATGCATCGCTCATAAGCTTCACTATCTAGATCATTCATGTACCGAATAAGTGCGCTATAATAACCGAATCAATGACCTAGGAACATGATTCGTAACGCATAAGGAAAGTTTATGAGTTGGACGCAAAACGCAATACAAACCGTTCTCAGTGAGGCGCAAAGATCTGCTGATACGCACCTGTTTCAACTGCCCATGCCAAAAGACTATGAGGATATTCAGGTATATCTAAAAGATGAGTCAACACATCCTACTGGATCATTAAAACATCGGCTTGCACGCTCTTTGTTTCTTTATGCGCTCTGTAATGGCTATGTGCATGAAAATACCGCTGTAATAGAGGCGTCCTCAGGAAGCACCGCTGTGTCTGAAGCGTATTTTGCTCGCTTACTTGGTTTGAAATTTATCGCAGTGATGCCCGAAACGACTTCTAAACAAAAGCAGCAGCAAATCGAGTTTTATGGCGGTCAATGTCACCTAGTCAAGGGCGGTGATATTTACGGTGAGGCAGAACGTTTAGCTAAGGAGTTAGGTGGTCACTATATGGACCAGTTTACCTATGCTGAACGCGCCACAGACTGGCGAGGTAATAACAATGTCGCTGACTCTATTTTCAATCAGATGCGAAGAGAGCGATACCCTGAGCCTAGTTGGATTGTGGTCAGTGCGGGAACTGGTGGTACGTCAGCGACTATTGGACGCTACATCAAATACCGCGGAGCGTCGACTCAGTTATGTGTCGCAGATCCGAGTCATTCAGTGTTTTACGACAGCTTTATGAGCGGAGATTCTTCTCTCACGTGTTCCTGTCCATCTGCAGTTGAAGGCATTGGACGGCCTCGTGTGGAGCCGTCTTTTGTTCCAAGTGTTATTGATAAGATGATAAAAGTGCCAGACGCTTCGGCCTTTGCGTGCATGCAATTCGTGAGCGACTTACTTGGAATTAGAGTAGGCGGTTCCACAGGTACAAACATGTTTGCGGCATTTCAGTTAGCTGTGCAGATGAAAAAAGAGAATAAAAGTGGCTCAATCGTTACAATGCTGTGTGATCGGGGCGAACGTTATGTCGATACTTATTATAATGCCCAATGGTTGGAGCAACGAGGGTATGCCGAGAGTATGCCTCAAATAAAACAACAGCTTAGCCAATTTTATGACAGTGGTCAGTGGCTCCCGTGAATTTGATTCAGTGATAAGGTAAATAATGGAATTGAGCATGATTTTAAAGATGGGCATTGTTGCCTTTCTTG
>NZ_LWFI01000309.1:0-818 GCF_001635735.1 Oleiphilus sp. HI0067 | reverse complement strand
GCATGTTGTCTACAACGGATATCAGGATATTGAGATTCTAGCCGCTAACAAGATCGATTTGCGCCAAAGCGATGACGAAATTGTTCTGGGTATCGTCGCGAATATACGACCAATTAAGCGTATGCAGGACGCGATTAATGCTGTGGCACAACTGACCTGTAAAGGCTTTAAGCTGAGATTGGTGATCGTTGGTGGGGGAGACCCAAGTGATCTGAAAGCCCTGGCTGATAACTTAAATGTGTTAGACCGTGTTGAGTTCGTAGGAAGTCAAAGCAAGGCTAGTGATTATATCCAAGGTTTTGATATTTGTTTGTTGTGCTCTGAGTCCGAAGGTTTTTCAAACGCAATTGTTGAGTATATGCAGCATAGTAAGCCGGTAGTGTGTTCGGCTGTTGGCGGTAATCCGGAGTGTGTTGACGATGGGAAAACCGGTTTTTTATATGAGGCTGGTGATGTTAGTGAGTTGACAGAAATCATAAATGCCTTGGTTGAAGCCAAAGACGCTGCAGAAACACGTGCAGCATTTGGCAGAGAGGCACAAAGAAAAGTCGCCGAAAACCTTACATTGCCTGTTATGCTTGCGCATCAAGAAGAACTGTACATAAACGTATTAAATGAGCGTTAGCCCTCTACTTAGCACGAAAGCTTAACCATGATTTCAAAATCCAAGATAATCCAAATGCTGGGACCGTTAGGAGGCTATGCCTTTATACGTTGGCTCATGCGCAACGAACCTCGCATTATCATGTTTCATCGGTTCAGCAAGGAGCCAGAATCGGGCCATATTTCCTCCAAGGTGCTTGATCAACAGCTCACCT
>NZ_LWFI01000308.1:0-886 GCF_001635735.1 Oleiphilus sp. HI0067 | reverse complement strand
TTGCAAACCCGAGATCTGCAAAACTGCATTGCAGCACATCAGGGTCAAAGATACGCATCACAAGCTTTTCGCCGAATGCGGTTGGCAGGGTCGATAAACGTAGCTCGATTTCTTTATCTTTATCGTTCTTTGTTTTTATTCGGCCATCTTGTGGTTTACGTTTCTCGGCAACGTTTAATCGGCCTAATATCTTAAGGCGACTGGTAACGGCAATCCCGACCTTAGCGGGAAATTCGTATACGGGATGAAGAACGCCATCTATTCTGAATCGCATGTTGACGATGTCGCGACGTGGCTCTAAATGGATATCACTCGCGCGCTGATCGAAGGCATATTGAAGCAGCCAATCAACAATGTTGACGATATGTTGGTCGTTAGCGTCGTGATTCGATTTGCCAGAGCTACCGCCAAGTTCGAGCATTTGCTCGAAGTTTTGTGTGTAGGCGCTTTGATCTGCATCGACACCGGCTTTGTTGACAGACTTAGCTAGTTCATAGAACTCAATGGTAAATCGTCTTAAATCTGCGGGATTGGCAATGACACGCTTGATGTCCTTTTTCAGAACATGTTGTAGATCGTTTTCCCAGTCATGCGCAAAAGGCTGAGCACTGGCGATCACGACTTCTTCACTATTCACTTCAACGGCAAGAATTTGATGTCGTTGCGCAAAAGCAAATGACATTACTTGTGAGGTTTTGAGTGAATCAACTTTTAGAGGATCAATATTGAAGATCTCTTGCTCTGACCAGTCACTGAGCCAGTCGAGCAAGTAATTCATATCAACATTCACATCGCCATTGAGCGCTTTTAAACCTGCGCCGGCAATGATTTCGAGTGGGTGGAGTTGTACGTGTTTTTGACCACGGGGTGAACTGAGGAGTTTATC
>NZ_LWFI01000307.1:0-1702 GCF_001635735.1 Oleiphilus sp. HI0067 | reverse complement strand
ATATTCCTCACGAAGATGGCAAGCCAGTGCACCCAATCAAAGCTGACGCACTAAAGCCTGTTGTTGAAAAATATCAGAGCGAAGGTAAGCCATTTAACATGGGTATGGTATTCCCAGTATCGACGCACAACTATGAGTTACGTTACTGGTTAGCTGCTGGTGGTATTCACCCTGGCTATTACGCACCACATAAAGGTGATACCAGCGGTCAGATTGATGCAGATGCATTGCTTTCGGTTACTCCACCACCACAAATGCCAGCAACGATGGAAGCCGGCACTATTTATGGTTACTGTGTGGGCGAGCCGTGGAACCAGCAAGCAGTATTTAAAGGTATTGGTGTGCCAGTTGTAACGGATTACGAAATTTGGAAGAACAACCCAGAGAAAGTTTTCGGTGTGAGTAACGAGTGGGCAGAGAAATATCCAAATACGCATGCTCGCGTTGTAAAAGCGATGATCCGCGCAGCAATATGGTTGGATGAGAACAACAACGCTAACCGTCCAGAAGCGGTAAAAATCTTATCTCAAGCAAACTACGTTGGTGCTGACTACGAGGTTATTGCTAACAGTATGACGGGTACGTTTGAGTACGAGAAAGGCGATAAGCGTGAGATTCCAGACTTCAACGTATTCTTTCGTTACAACGCGACTTACCCCTACTACAGTGATGCAATTTGGTATCTAACACAGATGCGTCGTTGGGGGCAGATCTCTGAGCATAAGTCAGATGATTGGTACATGGAAACGGCTAAGAAAGTATATCGTCCAGATATCTACGCGACAGCAGCCAAAGCATTGATCGAAGAAGGTAAAGCGAAAGCTTCTGATTTCCCTGAATTCGATTCAGAAACTGGCTTTAAGCCACCTCAAACACACTTCATTGACGACCACGTTTACGATGGTTCAAAACCAAATGAGTACTTGCAGAAGTTCCCAATAGGTTTGAAAGGCAAAGACTTAATTTAAGCCTTAACGAAGTTAGCACATAGCCTAATTTGCCGAGTGCATAGTCCTCGCACTGGGCAAGTTTTATAGGCATAAAGGAGAAAGATATGTTTAAACAAGCGGTGATGCCTACTACTGGTGGATTAAGCCAAGTAGGTGAAAAATTGAAGCAGCTCTCGACTGCACTCGCATTACCCTTGCTTGGGTTAGTATGTTTTTTAGGTCTGTGGAACGCTGCAGCACAAAACATCGATACCTCGCTAGGCCAATTCCCAGGCCCTGTTCAAGTATGGGAACAATCAAAGAATCTATTGAATGAACATCAGGCAGAGGTTGCTAAGGCAGAAGCCTTTTATGAGCGACAAGAACAACGCAATGAAGCGCGTATGGCAAAAGATCCAGACTACGTGCCTAAAATCCGCCCTTATACAGGCGCACCAACGTTCTTCCAGCAAATTTGGACGAGCTTAGGTACGGTTGCAACTGGATTCTTTATCGCATCAATTATCGCCGTGCCATTAGGGATTTTATGTGGCTTGAGTAAATCGGCATATGCTGCGATTAACCCTTTAATTCAGTTATTTAAACCGGTGTCACCGCTTGCGTGGTTGCCATTGGTAACAATGGTCGTGAGTGCTGTGTATGTATCAAACGACCCAATGTTTTCGAAATCCTTTATCACTTCAGCTGTCACGGTATCGTTGTGCTGCCTATGGCCAACGCTGATCAATACCGCAGTGGGTGTTTCTAGTATT
>NZ_LWFI01000306.1:0-692 GCF_001635735.1 Oleiphilus sp. HI0067 | reverse complement strand
AAACTCGCATAACATGACTGTTTAGGTTAACCGATTACGCCTGACATACCAACGATTAAACGCTTATATCGATATTTTGACCAAGGTTTGATTCGTGGTCTTGAATGGCAGCCTTTTGATCTTGTTTACGTCTGTCTTTTCCTTCCCGACGATCTCTAAAATTTATGGGAAGGTTTTTATTCCGACGGTCTTTTGTTTTACGTCTGTCTTGGTGATCTTGATTAGGATTCGCGTCGTTTTTTATGAGCGCAACACGCTCTCGCGCTTTGACTAGCGTTTTTCTGATTTGAGGTGTGAATCGTTCAATATGCATAACCAAATCTCTAACAAGACTCTGTGGTTAATATATCGTCAATTACTTAATGTTCTTTAATAATGTGCGCTAGGCTTTTGCGCGTTGATGCAAATTATTGCAGAGTGTAGATTCCTTCGCTAAAACGACTCTCACCTTGTGAGTAAGGTTCTGTCTTGAAAAAGCTTTCTTACACTGACGTATACGCAGAGTGCGCAACAGCTAATATAGCTGCCTCTTCAACCAAAACACTTGAACCACTTGAAGATATAGTTGGCCAGGAACGGGCGCAAGAAGCAGTTCGTTTTGCAATGGCGATGCCTGGTAGCGGCTACAATATTTATGCGATTGGCCGCACTGGTTTGGGCAAGCGTACAATGATTCTGCGTTATCTCAAGAA
>NZ_LWFI01000305.1:0-940 GCF_001635735.1 Oleiphilus sp. HI0067 | reverse complement strand
GCCAGAACAATGGAAATCTCTCCCGAATATCTCGCCCTCTTTGAAAGAGAGGGTTGCGCAATACTATGACAATGAGAACTTCCTCCTGACACCAGGTTCTCAGTGGGCTATTGAGTATCTGCCTAAGCTATTCAAGCAACAGCTCGATAAGTCTTTGTCAGTTGCGGTGCCGAGTGAGGGTTATGCTGAACATCGCTATCATTGGCAAAAAGTGGATGCACGACTGTATGAGTATGACGTCTTGGCTTCTAATGAACTAATCGAAGCTGTTGATATTTGTGTTGTGATCAATCCAAATAATCCAAGTGGAGACTTTCTTACCGCAAAAGAAATTATTACGTTAGCCGAGCGAATGACCGCGGCTGGAAAATGGATGATCATTGATGAGGCTTTTGTCGATTTTCATCATGAGTTTTCCGTGTCGAGTTACGTTGGTAAGCCCGGGCTAGAGAACTTAATTGTTCTACGCTCGTTCGGTAAATTTTCAGGTCTTCCTGGCGCGCGTATCGGAGCGGTGGGTGTTTCTACTCAGTTACGCCATGTCGTAAAGAGTGACATCCCATTGTGGGGCATTAGCGGGCCATCTTTAACGCTGTTTGAACGTGTTGTAGCAGATCAGGCATGGTTGCGTTCTGCTTGTGAAGAAGTGACAGTTTGGTCTCGCAAATTAGATGTTGTGTTACGGCGATACTTTAGTGATGTAAACAGCGCAGTAAAGCTATTTTCAATAATCAGAACACCTGACGCACTCATTATATTCGAACGGCTACTGAGTGATGGCGTGTATGTCCGTTTGTTAGATAACGGTTTAGGCCTTCGTGTTTCTGTTCCGAAAAACGAAGCAGAATTAAATTACCTAGAAACTGCGCTCGCGCGCGCCTTTAATAGAGAAGATATTAGTGCTTAAGTTTAGTGTTTCTGTGTTTTTGCTTTTGTTCGT
>NZ_LWFI01000304.1:0-635 GCF_001635735.1 Oleiphilus sp. HI0067 | reverse complement strand
CTCAGTCGGTAGAGCAACGCACTTGTAATGCGTAGGTCGGGGGTTCGATTCCGTCCACCAGCTCCATTCTTTTTGAGGTAAAGAGGGTCTTTAGATTCTCGCTTTTGGAGGGGTTCCCGAGCGGCCAAAGGGATCAGACTGTAAATCTGACGCGAAAGCTTCGGTGGTTCGAATCCACCCCCCTCCACCAATTTTTTTGTGGCGGGTATCGTATAGTGGCTATTACCTCAGCCTTCCAAGCTGATGACGAGGGTTCGATTCCCTCTACCCGCTCCATTTAATTATACAAGCGCTCATATAGCTCAGTCGGTAGAGCACTACCTTGGTAAGGTAGAGGTCACCGGTTCAATTCCGGTTATGAGCTCCATATACAGTTTTGCGTGGTCTGCGCTCATTGCGGCGCAATGTCACTCATCGAGCGATTCTATAGGAGATGTTCGGATGGCAAAAGAAAAGTTTGAAAGAAGTAAGCCGCACGTTAACGTTGGAACAATTGGCCACGTTGACCACGGCAAAACAACACTAACAGCAGCACTTACTCGTGTATGTGCAGAAGTATTCGGTGGTGAGAAGGTAGACTTCGCTAACATCGATAACGCTCCAGAAGAGCGTGAGCGTGGTATTACAATCGCAAC
>NZ_LWFI01000303.1:0-407 GCF_001635735.1 Oleiphilus sp. HI0067 | reverse complement strand
AGCCCACCTAACATAACTATTCTACCGTTACAGACTTCGCCAAATTTCTCGGCTGATCTACATCCGTACCTTTAATCACTGCGACATAATAACTTAGTAGTTGCAAAGGCACACTGTAGAGAATCGGAGCGATTGTGTCGTCACAATGCGGTACATCTAATACTTTCATTGTTGCATCACTTTCAAACTTAGATGCCTTATCTGCGAAGACATACATCAAGCCACCGCGAGCACGTACCTCTTCCACGTTTGAATGAAGCTTTTCCATAAGATCGTTATCAGGTGACACCACAATCACCGGCATATCGGCATCAATAAGTGCTAATGGACCGTGTTTTAACTCTCCTGCAGCGTAGGCCTCTGCATGGATATACGAGATCTCTTTAAGCTTTAACGCACCTTCCATT
>NZ_LWFI01000302.1:0-1059 GCF_001635735.1 Oleiphilus sp. HI0067 | reverse complement strand
ATCACAACCGCGCAGGTTTTATCTGAAATCACCGCTTCAACACTAGCTAGATCGTTATAGTTCGCGTGCGTAATACCGCCAGGAACAGGCTCAAACCCTTCCGTATATTTAGCTTGGCCTCCTACAGAAACTGTGAACAATGTACGGCCATGAAAACTGCTGTAGAAAGATAGAATTTCGTTTTTATCTTCGCCGTAGTGATCATGCGCGTATTTACGCACTAACTTAAATGCAGCTTCATTTGCCTCTGCTCCTGAGTTCGCAAAGAACACTCGTTCTGCAAATGTTCGTTCTGTCAGCAAGCTCGCTAAACGCAACGCTGGTTCATTTGTCATCACATTACTGACATGCCATAGCTTCTCAGCTTGCTCTTTTAAGGTGCTAACAAGTCTCGGATGCGTATGCCCTAAAGCACTCACTGCTATGCCGCCCGCAAAATCAATATACTCACGACCGTTTTGATCCCAAACACGAGAACCGGCCCCTTTAACAGGAATCACGGCCGAGGGTGCGTAATTCGGCACCATTACTTGATCAAAAACACTTCTATCTAATGGAGTATTCTCAGACATATTTATCTTCTACCTATCATTGTCAATCGCCGTCTTACAAGCCCAGTAAAAGCGACGAGTTGTAACGCTGCACTAAAGATAGCGCAAATATAAAAAATCAGGCGATTTACCACATTAAATCGTCAGGGATTTGATAATCCTTATAAGGATCATCTTCATCAACTTCTTGAGATGCCTTTTCGTTCAACACAACAACAAACTCTGGCTTGCGTTGTTTAATTTTTTCTGCGACTTGGCTGGCTACCACTGCATAACTTTGTGCATCGCGCACGATAGAAAGTCGCCCTTTGGCTAAAGCTGTTTGACTAGCCTCATCGACATAGAGTTTTTGAATTTTGGAACCATCTGCGAATTGGTATCCTAACTCACCATCAACACTCAACTTATTGACCGAGATCAATTGTTTGACCTGCGCGATAATTTCGCGCTCTTTTAACTCTTCATTGCGCTCTGCGTTAAGTTCGCGATCTCTCTCCGCTTTCGCTTG
>NZ_LWFI01000301.1:0-1215 GCF_001635735.1 Oleiphilus sp. HI0067 | reverse complement strand
GTGCGTTTTAATCCGATTACTGAGCTTAATGAAGCTCTGCCGGATATGCATCAGCTAGATCAAACATCCTTGGCGACTATAAACTAGCGAATACAAGCTAAGTTCCACAAGAAAGCGGCTCATAAGGCCGCTTTTTTTGTTTTATGCCTAGACTAATTAAGTAAGTTCTTACGAATCTCACTCACCAGTTCATTGGTCTCTTCTAATATTTCACTATGCACAACGAAGGTCTTTTTCTGTTCCTCTTCAGTTAAAGTATCTTGGCTATGTATCTGAGCGTCAACGATCTCAAAGCTTGCATCAGACGCGTCATGATCCTCATCTTCACGTTGATGAATCCAACTCTCTATTAAGCTCATACTGGCTTGGCAGTCAGCAATGACCATCGGCACGCCGTTTTCATCGGCGACGTCTTGAATAAAATTGCGTTGCCACAGTTGTAGGTTTGTTGCATCAACGATGACGCTCAAGCCTGCATTTAAGATATGCCGCGATAGAGAAGCGAGTTTCTCATAGGTAAGATCTGTGGCCGCTTTGCTATACAGTTCTTTTGCTTTGTCAGTGTCAGGATGCTTATGAGGATCAAATTTAAATAGTCGCTTTCGTTCTACATCGGAGCGGATGCGAATAGCGCCTAACTTATCTACAAGACGCAGCGCAACGGTGCTTTTTCCCGTTCCTGATACACCATGCATGGTCAATATAAAACGATTTGGAAGTGCCGAGCAGCTTTCGGCCAAGTCGATATATGACTGATATTTACGCCATAGTTCGTCTAGTTTTTGCGGATTGTTTTTAAAGTCTTCCATCTCAAATAAAGAAATCTTCGCACGGACTATCGCGCGATAGGCTTTATAAAATGGTAAGAGTTTTAGGCCTGCGTAGTCTCCAGTTTCTTCTAAATAATGATTTAAAAAACGATTGGCATAGTGGTGTAGGCCCCGCTCCTCTAGGTCCATGACAAGGAAGGCAGTATCGCTCATAACGTCGACCCAACGAAAGCTGTCATTAAATTCGATACAGTCAAAGAGGGTGACCTTGTCGTGAAATAGCGTGATGTTCTTGAGGTGAAGATCACCATGGCATTCTCTTACAAAACCCTGTTCTTTGCGTTGTTGCATGATATCTGAGTGGATTGCAAATGCACTCATCGTCCATTTTTCGAGGTGTGCGAGCTGTTCTAAATGCTCTGTCTCTGACAGGCGCTCTCGTATT
>NZ_LWFI01000300.1:0-798 GCF_001635735.1 Oleiphilus sp. HI0067 | reverse complement strand
CGTACATCGCGATACCGATACTTGCTGCCGCGAAAATTTCATGTTTTTGTACAAAATGTGGTGCTGCCAATGCATCAATAATGCGGTTCGCGACAGTACTGGTATCTGCACTGGAATTTACATCAGTAAGCACTATACAAAACTCATCGCCGCCAAGCCGTGCCACATAATCGATGTCGCGTACACAGCCTTTTAATCGCAGCGCGGTACTACGCAAAAGTAAGTCTCCAACAGAGTGCCCGTATGAATCGTTGACGACCTTGAAGTGGTCAAGGTCAAGAAACATGACGGCGATAGAGCGGCTCTTTCGCTTACTTGTTGAGACGAGTCGAGCAAGGATGTTGGTGATTTGCTCACGATTAAATAAGCCGGTTAATTGATCGTGCTGCGCGTAATCTTGTAAGCGTTTAAATGCTGTTTTTAGGTCTCTTTGTTGTTCTTCGATCACGCGACGTTGGCTATCTAGCTGAAGAAATACGCGTGTCTTAGATTTGATGATCTCGGGCTCGACAGGTTTCTTCAGTATGTCGACAACGCCGCTTTTATAACTCCGTAAGATATCTTCATCATCATTTTTTAGCGCGGTGATAAAGATGATTGGGACATAACGACAACGAGGGCGTGCGTGAATTTCTTTAGCAAAGTCATAGCCCAATATGTCAGGCATCATGATGTCTAGATAGATCAACGCGATATCATGCCTGTGTAAAATAGAGCGAGCTTCTTGCGCATTACTCGCCAGAAACACGCGAGCCCCGCATTCCTCAAGCGCTGATTCCATTAAGGTTAAGCTAACAG
>NZ_LWFI01000299.1:0-764 GCF_001635735.1 Oleiphilus sp. HI0067 | reverse complement strand
AGCATTTTCTAGTGATAGACCAACTTCTTCAGAAATTACCGTACCACCAGTCAAAATAGCGATATCTTGGAGCATTTCTTTACGACGATCACCAAAACCTGGAGCCTTAACAGCCGCAACTTTAACGATGCCGCGCATATTATTGACAACCAAGGTTGCTAACGCTTCGCCTTCAACATCTTCAGCAATGATAAGAAGTGGCTTGCTCGCTTTTGCAACGTTTTCAAGAACTGGCAACAACTCACGAATGTTAGAAATTTTCTTGTCGACCAACAAAATGAATGGGCTTTCAAGCTCAGCACTCATATTGTCTTGGTTGTTAATGAAGTATGGAGATAGATAACCGCGATCGAACTGCATACCCTCAACAACGTCTAACTCGTCTTCAAAACCGCTCGCTTCTTCAACAGTGATAACGCCTTCTTTACCGACCTTATCCATCGCTTGTGCAATGATGTCACCAACAGAAGAATCACTGTTTGCTGAAATTGTACCGACTTGCGCAATCGCTTTATTGTCAGCACATGGTTGCGCCATGCCTTTCACAGCTTCAACAGCTGCTTGTACGCCCTTGTCGATTCCACGCTTAAGATCCATTGGGTTCATACCAGCCGCAACAGCTTTCAAACCTTCGTTTACGATTGCTTGAGCAAGTACTGTTGCAGTCGTAGTACCGTCACCCGCTACGTCGTTCGCCTGAGACGCAACTTCTTTAACCATTTGCGCACCCATGTTCTCGAACTTGTCTTTAAGCTCGATCTCTT
>NZ_LWFI01000298.1:0-659 GCF_001635735.1 Oleiphilus sp. HI0067 | reverse complement strand
GCGAGACGTGTATTTACATTGCCGCGCAACGATTTAATGGTGAGGTCTGGGCGCAGCGCCGCAAGCTGAGTTTTTCTGCGTAAACTCGATGTGCCAACAACAGCTCCTTGAGGGAGCTCATCAATCGTGTTGTAAGTATTGCTGACAAAAGCATCGAACGGACTTTCGCGTTTACAAATTGCCGCTAGCTCTAATCCTTCAGGAAAATGCATCGGTACATCTTTCATTGAATGAACGGCTATATCCGTTTCGCCCACCAACATAGATTGTTCTAGCTCTTTTATAAATAAACCCTTGCCGCCAATTTTTGCTAGTGGGACATCAAGAATTTGGTCGCCCTTCGTTGTCATGCCAACAATCTCGACTTCAAGGCCAGGGTGGAGAGATTCTAATTGCGCTTTGATGTATTCACTTTGCCAAAGTGCTAGTGCACTTTCTCGTGATGCGATGCGGATTTTGCTAGATGTGGGATTGGACATGTTGCCCCTCATTACTCAAGTTTGGGGCATTATAACGAGCTTTTTGAGGTTTGTATTTCGGAGAATTAAAACTGAAGTTTCAGCTCAAATTCTATCTCGTCCTCTTTGACCTTAACTTTGGTTTTTGTGCGATCAACATAATCACTGAAGCTTCTCGCAACTTGTTTTGAAGAATTACCA
>NZ_LWFI01000297.1:0-603 GCF_001635735.1 Oleiphilus sp. HI0067 | reverse complement strand
AAAAGACTAGCTTAATCGTCTCATGTCCTGACTTACTCGATGGCACACCTATATACGATATCAAACCCTATATTGAATATTCCGATAGCGCTATCAATCCTCAGTGTGGCATCGCGAAAAACGCACCATCTTCAAAACTAGATGTTGTGTTCAGTGACAAAGCGAGAGCAATGCTTCACGCCTTGACTAAAAATGGTTACACGAACCTAGAGTGTTTTGTAAAGGAAGTTATGGAACAAGACCCTCGTCCTGCGTATAAGCAACAAAACGAGGACCCTAAGATCTATGGCATGAAGTTATATGCCTTTGAAATTAAATTCCGTGTAGAACAGAACTCTCTAATCGTTATAGACATTACTAGCTAAAAGCGGGGAATTCCTTTGCGAATTTTCCTATCCATTCCGCAGCAGCACCTTCAGAGTCTAATTCGCGCCCTTCTACTTCTCTCACCCACAATCGGTAATGCTCAATATGACAGATCTGCTCGACCATCCGAGCACGATAGGCATCACCAGAGGTACAAAACTCTAAGCCGATTTCATAGCCATCTTCCTGAGTTAAACACCATATAACGCGAGCTTGAGCTTCGAAAGGAGGATCAAT
>NZ_LWFI01000296.1:0-951 GCF_001635735.1 Oleiphilus sp. HI0067 | reverse complement strand
CCTCCTTATCGTTTGGCCAAAGAGCAAATAGGCAACGTCACACATCAGTTAATGGAGCATAAGCTACGCCGAAACATTCAAGCCGAAGGTGAATGGGTGGTACCAGAAAACTCCTACTTTGTAATGGGTGATAACCGTGACAATAGTAACGATAGCCGTTATTGGGGCTTCGTTCCCGATGAGTTAGTGGTTGGTAAGGCGTTTGCAATTTGGATGCAATGGAAAGGTCTCACTTCATTGCCATCGTTTTCGCGCGCAGGAAGCATCGAGTAACACGCATTACGTTGTAAACCTGATAGAGCGGGTCTAACCTTAAGTACGCGAGTTAATGAATTTGATTGGAGCAATGCAAATGTCTAGAAATGAAACTAATAATAAATTGTTGAAGAACCAGCGTGGCGCTTCAATGCCCTTTGTTTTGGTGTTTCTAGCGATGGCTGCGTTTGTTGCGTTAGTTGGTTTTAAATTGTATCCAGCCTATTTTGAGCACTGGCAATTAAAGTCAGTGGTGACGTCTTTTGTCGAGGATTCTCAAACCGCTGAACTCGATCTGGGTGAGATTAATCGCCGCTTCAAATTACGTATGCAGACTAACAATATTCGCGACATTGACTTCAATGAAGCTGTATCGATAGAGAAAGAAGAAGGGGTGATTTCTTTCTACTTAGATTATGAAGTTCGTATCAATGTTTACAAAAATGTCGATGCAGTGATTGTGTTCGACGAAGTATCAGAAATCTATCCATAGGTAGCACAACACGGGTGAGTACAGTTAATTACGACAGACTTGAGCGAAAGCTTGGTTATACCTTCAAAGATCGATCTCTTTTAGAGCTCGCCCTCACACATCGTAGTTTCAAAGGTAAAAATAATGAGCGTCTCGAATATCTCGGTGACGCTATTCTCGGCTATGTGATCGCCGAACAACTCTATCTTCGTTTTCCTCATTTT
>NZ_LWFI01000295.1:0-595 GCF_001635735.1 Oleiphilus sp. HI0067 | reverse complement strand
AAAATAGTGATGATCAAAATGCCGGTGGTGATCAAGGCAACTCAGATGGGACGGGTTCCTCTAACAATGGCGCAGGAGAGCAAAATTCGTCACCTGATAATGGCATCACAGGCGGGAATTTATGATGCTAGGATTCTCGCAATCTTCCCCGTTTAAAGGCTCGCTCGTAAAGCAGCGTGGTGTCGCATTAATGCTTGTCATATTGATCTTCGCGCTAGTAGCGATTCTTGCAACAGGCATTTATAAACGACAAAAAATATTTATATACGGGGCGAGCGGTTTGGTTACTAGCGCACAAGCCTATGAATATGCGCTCGGGTCCGAGACTTATGCGCGGCGCTTGCTTTTAGAAGATTGGCGCGAAGACAAAGATAAAAACGAATTTGTAGACGATACTGCGCAAACGCAAGATGCCTTGTTGCTTCCTGTTGATAATGCTCTGTTGGAAGCTCAGTTTAATGACTTACACGGAAGAATTAATCTCAACGACCTTGTTTATGTTGATGGTGTGGCGAATCAAATAATGGCTGATCGGTTTAAGCGTTTGCTTAACAGACTCTCCCTTGATGATGTAAAGGTAGAGCGTTTTCAAGAT
>NZ_LWFI01000294.1:0-969 GCF_001635735.1 Oleiphilus sp. HI0067 | reverse complement strand
TGCATGTGGCCAAGGCCGGCCATAAGTGTGAGCGGGACGGCATGAGCGATATCGGTACCAATAATGGTTACCGGGCTCATGCGTGGATACAAAATCATTAATATGGCCGCGCCAAATGCTCCGGCGCCCACAGAAGAAAGGGTGACGCACACGCCTAAAAATACGCCCATTGAAACCGTTAGTATGGTTTTATGCTTTTCAACCCATGCAGATTGTCCTGCGCTCAATGAGGTTGATTTAAGTATTCTGCCTTTGAGCAGAATTATGAACGCGGTGAACATCAACATAATACCCAGCGAGGTTAATAATATGTGTTGATATTTTTCGATTTCGTACTTCTCGCGTCATTGCTTTGCGGATCAATCCCGGCGATATTCTGGGGGTCTAAATACAGCAAACGTTTACCAGGCAACATCTTGCAGCCAATTCTTGCAATGTTATTGCTGGGTATCGGAATGAAATACGCGTTCTTTTAAGTCTCTCTCATGAACGGTGATTAAGTTTACTTTTTGAGACAATGCCATAGGATATAGTTTCGCAGTATTTGTCACGTTTTCTGAGAGTTAAAACATAGCCAAAATGCTACTCACAACTAAATTCCTTGCTCCCGCATTTAATCCTAAGAGTGTCTCACGTCCTAGATTGTTAGACCGTCTTATTTCTCGATCCGCAAGAAAATTAGTACTTGTATCTGCTCCTGCTGGATACGGCAAAACAACCCTGATTTTACAGTGGCTGCACCAGCAAGACCGCCGTGTTAGTTGGCTCTCAATAGATGAACACGACAATAATGCCCAGAGATTCTGGCAATATGTAATCGGCAGTATTGCGACCGCAATTGATAATTTCGGTGAAGAAGCCAATCAATTAATTTCTGAGCATCAACCAAGCGAAGCCGTCGTAACCTCTCTCGTTAACGAGTTAACAACATGGTCTATGGCCGGTAACGAATTATCTGTAGTTCTCGAC
>NZ_LWFI01000293.1:0-942 GCF_001635735.1 Oleiphilus sp. HI0067 | reverse complement strand
ACATAAAGCTTATTTCCACACAATCGTGACTGTCGCTAAAAGCCTAGGTGGTGAGGTAAGAAGCTTTAATGGCGATGGAATGCTGGTCTTTTTTCAAGGCACATCAAAAATCACATTAAGTAATGCTGTTGAGTCTGCCATGAAGATGAAATGGCTATTGTCATCTTCAGACTCCGAAGTAAAGAAGAAAATGGAGAAGTTCTCATCCGTTGATTTTGGCATAGGCATTGATGACGGAAAAATTGTTTGTGCAAAAGTTGGTATAGCTGGTGCAAATAATAGAGATTTGGTATGGGTTGGCAATGCAGTTAATAAGTCCGTAAAGGTTGGAGACAAATTGCATGGCAACATTGGCATATCCTCTTATGTATATGCCAATTTGCAAGATCGAGTAAAATACGCGATAGAGAAAGATATGTGGGGTAATGAGGTTCAAAAGGATATGTGGCAGTCAGCCTATTTTGAATACAATGGGAAGCAAGAGCTCTACTACTACACCACATACCATTGGAAAGTGAACTAATTCTAACAAGCGCATGTTGCCTGACTGGTTTTCCGCTGCGCTCCAAACCAGCCTCAAATGCGGGCGTTCATGTCTGCTTGCTAAATAAACCTGCCCAAATAAAGCCTGATATTTCTCCCAACTTGATGTCCGCAATTGTCTATTTGCGAATGGAAAACCAATGTCCGCTTTTCATTCTTTCCAGTCTATATCGGTGGCTTTAGATACTGAAGCAAAGAATCACGCCGCCTCTATATCAAACGGTGAAACATGAAGTGCATCTTTGTTCTGTCTCGCCAGCCACAGATCATAGGCGTTTTGTAGACGCAGCCAATGGTCTGCAGAAGGCTTTCCAAAAGCTAGCTCTAGCCTTACTGCCATTTCTGGCGTTAAAGATCCGCGTGCATTTAGAACCTTAGATAAAGTTTTTCGGCTCACAT
>NZ_LWFI01000292.1:0-963 GCF_001635735.1 Oleiphilus sp. HI0067 | reverse complement strand
GACCGTATTTTGGTTAGCCGTTGCTGAAACACCTGTTGTATCAGAAATGCGGTTGATAGCTGCAGCTAAAGCGATACCACTAGCAGACTGACTACCAGTAGAAGCTGTATCGTCGCTTGCGAAGGTAGCGCCAACGTTAGCACCGTTGATAGTTAGGTCACCGGAAACCAACGCAGCACGGCTGGCATCTGAAGAGTTATCACCAACTACTGAAGCAGTGTTACCAGAGAATGTACCAGTTTCAAAACCGGCATTATCGATATTGCCTGTTGTTGAACTAAGAGTGATATCCGAGCCGTCAGTGCTTGATAAAGTAACATTACCAACGTAGACGTTTGCGTTAGTTGCAGCACCCGCACGTAAACCTGCAGCAGCAGCGTCACCAGCCGTACCATCTAATAACGAGATGTTACGACCATCTTCAGCCGTCAAATCAACGCGGAAACCGTCGTCAGTTTCAACGACCGCTGCGGTAACGCCGGTTGCGTCTTGGCGAGAATTAATTTGATCAGCTACTTTACCAAGTTCTGTTTGAGTAGCTGTAGCGTTGTTCGCACCTGATGCCGCAACAACCAAGGACAGCTGAACACCATTAATAGTTACGACACGCGTGCCCGCAGTAGTACCAGATGCAGACGTTACTGAAGTACCTTCTACTGTGTTAGCATTCGCCGTTGCTACAACACCAGTCTGGTCACTTACTGCATTGATTGCAGCAGCTTTTGAAATTGCACTTGAGCTCTTAAGTAGTGCTGATGCTGTGTCAGAACCACCAGATGATGCACCAACTGACACTCCATTGATTACCAAATCGCCGGCAACAAGCTCACGAAGGGCGGCACCTGTGGCGTTCGCTGCGATCGCTGCCTTGCTAGAGTTACTAGACACACCAGAAGAGGCTGCTGAACCAAGTGAAGATGTGTCAACAGACCCTAGGCTAACCGTTACCTCATCACCAACGTT
>NZ_LWFI01000291.1:0-661 GCF_001635735.1 Oleiphilus sp. HI0067 | reverse complement strand
CAACATCGCACGCTTGTAGCTTGTTGTTAAGTGACAAGTGAATGGCAATTGTTGATATCTGTACGCCAGCTAAGTAAGCGGCCGTAACTGATAAAAGCAAGAAAAAGTCCAAGCCTTGAAGTTTTGAAAAACCAGTAAAAGCACAAAAAATAAGTGAAATAGCTGATCCGACCCAAACGAATAAAAATACGGGATGATTATCTTGAATCACTCGATCTGTGACTTGAAAAGCCTTAATAAACTGTTTGTCTTCTAAGTTTTTTATTCCGGGCATTATGACGATTGCGTAAGCGAATAGGAGCCCCGCAACCAGCGAGCATAGTAATGTACATAAAGCTAACATGACATCAAAAATACTCATTATTCATATTTCCCAGCTTTAGAGTCTAACGCCTCAAACTGAGGCCGCGGTCCGCAGCTTTGACTGGTTAAGGGGATTGTTAATCAACATATGACGCTCTCCGGACATAATCACAGAACTGCTCAAGTGCAGACTCATATTCGTCTTTACTACCACTAGCCTTCAAAGCTAATACATTCTGCTTTAAAAGCGCGCCTTCTACTATTGCGAGTTTATTCGGATAGCCAAGGTAGAACTGTTCTTGCAGTAATACTGAAGACATTCTAAGTCGCACAATATCGATTTTACTTTCAATCTCCA
>NZ_LWFI01000290.1:0-3594 GCF_001635735.1 Oleiphilus sp. HI0067 | reverse complement strand
TAACATGTCATCTCGCGAATTTTTGTCTGAATTAAGACGCTGCATTTCAGCAACAATTCAGATTCTTGTGGTGAGCGAAAGCCCTCAAGCGGGGGATGTTCAGGAGTATAGTGAGATAGGTGTGCAAGGACTGCTGTCGCGCAGTAATTTTGCGCATCTTGGGGTGCAAACCGTCAACTATATGCTTCAAACTGACCGAACGCTTGGTCACAAGCGAAAAAGCATAGTGACGCGCTATAGTGTTATTGATTTCCTTAGTCCTCTGAATATACAGGCGCTGCCGGCAGACTTAGCCCCAAATTACGATGTGGGTACTGTTTTACTCATCGCGGAAGAGTTGGTCTGTATCGAATTTACGCGACAACATTGTGAGAAGTTTGGTGCTCAATTTGTACACTACAAATCAGCATTTGAAGCAGTGGATGCATTCAGGCAAGAGGCTTTCGAGCTTGTTCTTGTTGATGATGCGTTTACTGATATAGATACACTCACAGTGATTGAAATGCTCCGGAATATAGAGGGGAAAAGGCGAGATAACGTTCCTACACCTGTTATAGCTCTCGGTAACATGGATCAGGATAGTAAAGATATCTATCTTAAAGGAGGCGCAACGGACGCTATCAATAAGTACACAATAGATGGCACATTGTCTGCTGCGTTTAAAAAATATTTAAACTGTAAAATAAGTGCATAGTTATTGACCTGCTAAGGTCGACTGCTACATTGGATGTTAATAAGAAGGATAAACAAAGGATTGATTATGGTCGCACGTGCATATATTCGACACCCGTCTGATATGCCTATCGAACTATCAACGGTTCCAGAGGACAGAGCCGTTTGTACGTTTACAAAAGATATCAGTGTTGGTGGGTTAAGTTTTAGTTCTTCAAGGTCCTTTGGTAAAGGCGCGCTCGTTTCAATTAAAATCCCGGTAATTGATCCTCCTTTCGAAGCTCAAGCTCGCGTTATATGGTGTTTAACTCAGGAAGATGGCTATGAAATCGGCTTAGAGTTTTGTACCTCTGGTGATGCCTATCGTGCTCGGATGGTCGAGCAGATCTGTCATATTGAGCATTACCGATTGTGGGTGAGAGAAGTAGAAGGGCGCGAATTAGACTCTGAAGGTGCTGCTGCGGAATGGATAGGAAAATTCGCAAAGGAATTCCCCGCTTTTAGCTAGTAATGTCTATAACGATTAGAGAGTTCTGTTCTACACGGAATTTAATTTCAAAGGCATATAACTTCATGCCATAGATCTTAGGGTCCTCGTTTTGTTGCTTATACGCAGGACGAGGGTCTTGTTCCATAACTTCCTTTACAAAACACTCTAGGTTCGTGTAACCATTTTTAGTCAAGGCGTGAAGCATTGCTCTCGCTTTGTCACTGAACACAACATCTAGTTTTGAAGATGGTGCGTTTTTCGCGATGCCACACTGAGGATTGATAGCGCTATCGGAATATTCAATATAGGGTTTGATATCGTATATAGGTGTGCCATCGAGTAAGTCAGGACATGAGACGATTAAGCTAGTCTTTTTGTCGAGAATGACTTGCTTTAGCTCGACAAGTGACAGTCCCAGAGAATTTGGTCTAAATGATGAGCGGGTTGCAAAAACACCAGTTTTTTTATTGCCTCCAAGTCTAGGCGGTCTAACTAAAGGCTTGAATTCGGCATGTTCGTGCTGATGAAAGCCAAACTGCAGCCAGAGATGTGAATACTGTTCTAAGCCAACGAATGCATCCGGTTGATCGTAAGGCGAAACGAATTCTATGACGGAATTTGCGTGTTTGATAAGCGAGGGCTGCCTTGGAATACCAAATTTTTCTTTAAAAGGCGTGCTCGCAAATGCGATAGGAGTAATATTCATGTGAATGCTGATTTAGCTTAAGTGGAAATACTTATTCTTTCTCAGAGAATACCATTTCTATTTTAATCGTAAACGATGGATCCATCTTCCAGTTATCTTCTTTTGGGTAATACATTTCTGGAATCATTTCGTAAAAGAGCCATTCCTTCATCAATTTTCTACGATAAATGGCGTTAACAAAATACCCAGTCGCTTGCACTTCTGGCTTCGTCTCAGCAAGCATCCCTACTTGATAATTGATAGCCCTTTTTGAGTCAATTTCACGCAAGAAAGAGTAGGTGTGAGCGAGCTCCCAAAGACGTTCTTTATGATCGTATTTTCCATCTATTCCTTGCCGGAAGATAAACCAAGGTCCTTGTCGCTGCAGCGTAAATTCAGCATGCGCCCCCCAACCCTCATCGTGATAGTAGTAAAGAGCATCGTGCGAGGAAACGCTCCATACGTCTGTAAATTCATATCTCCCGTGAAGACGGTAACGCCAGAAAGGGTCGATCGGATCTCCGAATTTAACCCCAACACCCGTACTTGTATCAAAGTCCTTCAGATTTCGAAGTGTAAAATCGAGCGCGCCTGAGGCAGTGTCTTTTACGCGTTTGTCGTCGTCTTTGCGCCCAATTGCGCGTTTTTTATCACGTACACTCTGTTCTTCGGGTGTTTCACTTTCAACAATGAGTCGGAGCTTTTTTTGCAAAGTTGGTAGGTGAAGTCGGAATTTAACGATCGGGTCTAGATAGCTGTGTCCACTTTTGTACTGCTGAAATTCAAAGCCAACTTTTAGAAAACTATTATTGCTCGATTCGATTACTTCTTCATCAGCGAAAAACGCGTCGAGCCTTTTGGCAGTATCTCCAACTACATGCCCCCAGTAGTTACGGTTTTCTGTAAGCCAAGTAAGTGTCGGTGAGTCTTGTTGTTCCGAAGGAATAGAGCTTCTATCTTTTGCTGAGGGGGAGGTAAATTCGACATCATTAGCACTTGATGTAAATGCGCACATCAATAGCGCGACAGCAGTAATACTTGCACTAAAAATACTTGGCGATTTGACGCGCTTGCTCATCCAGTGTGGCACGCTTTTCTTGTCTTCCCATAAGTCCAGTGACATGCAGTGCTAGTTTAGGCAATGATCGTAAAAAGTCATGCTTTTTGCGAGGAATTATATGAAGGTGGATGTGCGGAACTGTTTGATTAGCAGCTTTGCCATCATTTAATAGAATATTACAGCCATCCTCTCCAAAACCTGCTCTAATCATTGCGCTCATCACCTTACGCCCTAAATCGAACAGTTTGGACTGATGTTCGTCTGATAGCGCTGAAATCCGATCGTGATGAGCGCGAGGTATGATTAAAACATGCCCAGAACTTAAGGGGTAAGCATCCATAATAATCATGAAGTGTTCATCTTCATAAATCACGCTGGCCGGCAGTGCACCGTTATTAATCGCGCAAAATGGACAGGGTCGACGACTCATATTATTGAAGGCTTTCAGAAGTGTTAGATGCGCTTTGCGCTTCGGCGATTTCCCATTCGTCTTGGCTTTGAGAAGCGATGCTGTACTCCTCTGAAGCCCAAGCGCCGAGATCAATTAATTTACAGCGCTCGCTACAAAATGGACGCTCTTTATTCTTCTCTTCCCATGTAACAGGGTCTGCGCAGGTTGGACAATTAACGATTAGAGGAGTGTTGTTTGACATTTATTTTGACTCGGCAAGTTTGAGGTATTCTTCG
>NZ_LWFI01000289.1:0-693 GCF_001635735.1 Oleiphilus sp. HI0067 | reverse complement strand
ACTGGAAGATCGAATGGTCAAGCGGGCGATGAAAAAATTAGCGAAAGGGGATGAGCCGCCACCGGGCGTCCCTGTTTTAGAAAGTGATATAACGCGACGGTTTAAGTTGATGAGTAAGGCCATTAAGCCGAGCAAAGAAGAGATTGAACAAAATCCACGATCCCGTAGCGCAGTGATGCGCGTGTTGGAGAAGCTGAGTGATGAATGAATACTTAAGATTTTTCCTGCGTGCGCGACATGCTGAATCCTTAAAAGGCACTGTTAAGCCTCTGTTTGATGCAGGTCTCAGTGAAGACGGGGTTGCTCAGCGACTTCAAGCTATCTGGCAAGTGTTGCCGGTCAAAGAATTGTTGCTGTCGATGGGTTTGGTGTTGGTAATGACATTAACGGCACTTGGTGTTGTGTATTCGTCGCATATTTCACGCGAACTATTCGCTGAGCAAGCTTTGCTTCAAGAGCGTAATGATCAGCTTCAGTTGGAATGGGCGCAGTTGCTTTTAGAGCAGAGTGCATTTGCCTCTCCAGGGCAGATTGAAAGCGTCGCGACGCAAGAATTAGAAATGGTGCTACCTAATGTAAGCGCCATCGAGTTAGTACAATAATTGGGATATCGAAGTGAGTGATAAGCCTTTAACAAACACACATATTGTAATGTGGCGCTATTATGCGTTACTTGCGATTTTGTGCTTGGTT
>NZ_LWFI01000288.1:0-1938 GCF_001635735.1 Oleiphilus sp. HI0067 | reverse complement strand
ATTCGGTTGACGTAAAATCGATCAAAACAGCCTGCGCAGGTAAAGCAACCGCTAGTAAAGCTGGAGCTAAAAGCACTTTCATTTTGTTTATCATGTCTTAAGCAACCTTTGTAAGGCTTACATTTTGTAAGCTGTTGAATTTAATAGAATTCAATATTGTAAGGAATTCTTGGTTTTTTCTAAGCATTATTGAACTTAAATATGGGCTCTAAAGGATCAACATTATAAGCTGCAAGAAGAGAATTAACTGCACTAAATCGAGACTCAGCGCTAGCAAAATGCATGAAAAGTAAGTCATGCTTTCATCGCTTAAAACTTCTGCTGCTAGACAATTGCTGACCTTGGCACTGAACCATTCCCGATGCCTGCTTCAATAGGAAAGCAGAAGTCACCGAAAACTCTTNACTCACNTAAGTNTTAGCTAATCAAAGCGCTATTGAGCGTGCTTGTTTAAACCACGCAAGGAAGTGAATTGTGCTCGTTTAGCACCCGAGGGAACATGAAAAATCGAATGAAATCAAAGTTTTGAGTTATTCTGTGGGTTACATACGAGACCCCTCACTATTTCTACATACGTGACCCCTCATATGTGTGATAAAGAAATGAGCGAGATTCGAGTTTTTTCTTTTAAAAACATCGTAGTATATGGGAAAGGAAAGAGACTACCTGTCATACATATGAGGGGGGGCTCACTATACAAATGTTAAATGCCAAGGAGGCACCGTGTATAAATCAGAGTTCGAAAAGGCAGTATTGAGAACAAAAGAGTTTAATTTGATATGTCCGGAAATCATATTTTCTGAGGGCGTACTGCTTACCCATGAGAAAATGCAAAAGTTTCCTTATGTATTGAGAGATACAGTTGGTGAAATTGGTGTTGAAGAAGTTGTNGCTCAATGCCTATCAATTCACTACCGGTTGGCTGATGTAATAGCAGAGTTATTTGATACAGCATGCTATTTTACAATCGGGTATGTAGAAACCGTTGAGCGCTTAATGTTCCATCAAAGCGAACAGGATCTTAAAACAGTATTACAATCAGGGGTCAATGGTTCATCTTTAAATATACATGCTTGGTTAACATTGCCCACTATGGAGATTATGGATTTTTCGTTACCTACCAGCTATGCAATCTTGAACAAGAAGGAAGAAGGTATTGGCGGCTTAATCGCGACCCATGCAGATACCCTTACTGGCGGCATGAAATATCATCCAATGTTGGTTGGCGAGGATTTTCTACGTAAATCTGGTGGGCTAGTTGAGTTCGGCATTTAACAAGCGCTGTTGGCGGACTGGTCTTCCGCTGCGCTCCAAACCAGCCTCAAATGCGGGCGTTAGAATTCACTGAAGAAATATAGTATGGACGAGAAACTACAAGATATATTCTCAAATATTAATGATTGGTTGAAGTTTGCCGAGGCAAAATCAGCAACACTCATTGCTTGCAATGGTGCTCTCATTTTCGGAATAAGCAGGCTTATAAACTCTTACGAGCCAAAAGGTGCATGCCTGATATATTTGATTGTGGTAGCAGTACTCTGCGTGTTGTCCATATCAATTTGCTTTCTCTCGATTATCCCCTCGCTTTCCATGCCTTGGGAGAAAAAACCAAGTGGAGTTAGCGACAAAGACAATCTGATGTATTTTTCTGATATTGCTAAATATACGCCATTGGCTTACTTAAACGTTTTGAAGACTAAATTGGAATTGAAGGATTTCGAGGTTACTGGATATCAGAAAGATTTATCTAACCAAATAATTATCAACTCAGTTATAGCTGATAGAAAATATCGAGCTTTTCAAAAAGCTATTTGGCTGACATTGGCGGCTGTAATATCTCCTGTGTTAGCACTTTTAATTTATCTATTTAGGGCGAAGTAATGAAGGAAGGGATTGTTTCAAAGGTAAAAGAGATTATTGATAACGCTTTTGAAGTTA
>NZ_LWFI01000287.1:0-1362 GCF_001635735.1 Oleiphilus sp. HI0067 | reverse complement strand
TGCGACTCCGAGAAGCATTGGGTCCCAGTGTGCCAAAAACTGTATGCCTTGAGAAACATATTCACGATCGTTGTTGCCAACAATTAGCGTTCCGTCTGGGCCCAGATCTGACGAGTTTATTTCGCCGCGTAATACCTGAATAAAATCGACATTAATGCCTTGATTCGGATTGGCAAAGATTTCCGATAAAGATGTATTGGTATCGAAACCATTTAACTTAGACCAGAGTCGTTCAAACTCATTGCGATAAACAATGGTCGTCAACGATAAGGTAGGGTCGAGTTCGATATAGTGCGTTAGCATCAATTGCTTATGCTCGGCGTCCATATGGTCTCGGTCACTAGCTGCATAGCGTCGATAAGGCGTGTCCTGAAAGTCTTCTTCTGTGACACCAAGATAGGTAGAGTCAGAGTCTTCATCCGAGTACTGAATTTTGACTTCCAATTGCTGATAAATATCGGCGCTAATATCTGAGTTGATCAAGCCCTTCAGCGTAATATCACTTTTGTTAAAGCCAGTGTCATTGCCAGTGTCTAGGTCTTTAAAACCATCAGTCTGTAAGTTGATGCCGTCGACTAACCAGCCCCAAGTATCTGTTCTCTGGCCATAGAACAAATGCGCTTTTGAATAGGCGTCTGTACCGTAGGCGATATTTAGGCGTCCACCATCTTCTTCTGGAACTGAGCGTGTCACCATATTTACCGCCCCGCCCACAGTGTTAGGTCCATATTTAATGGCAGACGGGCCTTTAAATACTTCTATACCTTCCATCTTTGCGAACATTGGAAAGTAGTATGCGGCAGGAGCTGAGTAGGGCGCAGGCCCGATCAAAACTGCATCTTCCATTAATGCGATTTTACGGCTGCGATGCGGATGTGCGCCACGCAAACCGATATTGGGTCTTAAGCCATAGCCTTCCTCTTCTTGAATATTGACGCCCGGTATATGGCTTAACACACGATTAATATCATCATATTCAAACTTTTCGATGTCATTTTGGTCGATGAGATGCGCGGAACCCGGTTGTTTTTTGATCTGAGTCGCACCGCCGGTAATGTAGATGTCTTCGCGTTTAACGCTGGTAATGGAAGACGAAGCGACTGCTTCTTCGGTACTAAGTGAAGCCTCATTTTCAGATTGCGCGTGTGATAGTGGGCTAATGCAAAACGCTAGAGGTGCCGCAAAGGCAAGGTGTAACAGCTTAATTTTCATAGTCAGGTATAGGGTAAAATCTATGGTAATAAAAATAACTAAGCGAGATCACAATCTTCTTTGTGAGCCTAGAAGATTGTGACCTCGCTCGATATAGAAAATAACAACGCTAGCGCTTTGGTCTAGTCGTTATCTCCTTCTGCTGATTGA
>NZ_LWFI01000286.1:0-792 GCF_001635735.1 Oleiphilus sp. HI0067 | reverse complement strand
AGTGCGTGTACCGATGCCTGCGCTAACCGAAGAAACACGCCGCGATATGGTTAAGCTTGCTAAATCAGACGCCGAGAGTGCTCGAGTCTCTATTCGTAACGCGCGTCGCGATGGTAATTCGATGCTTAAAGATTTGGTCAAGGAAAAAGAGATTACTGAAGACGACCAAAAGCGTGGCGAAGATCAAATGCAAAAGCTAACGGATAAGTACGTAGCTGATGTTGAGAAAATGCTACAAGATAAAGAATCTGATTTGATGGAAGTTTAAGCTTCCCAATAGATAACTAAGGGCTGCTTTATGCGGCCCTATTAGTGTTTAAAGATAATAATGAGTTCAAAGATACCGTATTGCGCAGATTCTAAACCAAAGCATATTGCGATCATTATGGATGGCAATAATCGTTGGGCAAAAGCGCGAAAGCAAATTGGCGTTTCCGGTCATAAGGCTGGGGTAGAGGCCGTGCGCTCAGTAGTAGGTGCTTGTGCTAAAGAAGGGATAGAAGTTCTTACCTTGTTTGCATTTAGTAGNGAGAACTGGCGTCGCCCAGCAATTGAAGTTGGTGCGCTAATGAAGCTGTTTTTGTTTGCGCTACAGCGCGAGGTTAAGAAGCTTCACAAGAATAATATTCGTTTAAGAATTATTGGTGATCGCTCCAAGTTTAGCGAGTCGCTTCAAAAGCATATGGAAAGTGCTGAGTCGTTAACTGCTGACAATACTGGGATGACCTTGGTGGTTGCCGCAAACTATGGTGGTCAATGGGATATTGCGAATACGGTTCGTCATCTCGCCCA
>NZ_LWFI01000285.1:0-931 GCF_001635735.1 Oleiphilus sp. HI0067 | reverse complement strand
CAGCTCAGACCCGCAACGCGCTCCCGAAATCATCCAACTTCGCGATAAAATTGATCACTGGCACTTCTATGACCACTTTCGAACTGACAGTGCTGTGCCAGGACGGCAATCTCACCTTGGAAGCCGCACAACCATCTTATCTGACGATGGGCATTACCTTGCTGCTGCCCTCCAAACGGTTATAGAAATCGGCAACGAACAAGCCTTATATGAAACCATTGAAGATGCATTTTACAGTACGCGCTTAGACAATAGCGGATGTTGGGCTATCACCTACTTTGAAGTGGTTAGATGCCTTATTGTACTAGCGCAGCAGACCTTCGATATCTTATCTTTAGTTTTGCGAACAACAAATTGTTTGATCTGCTCATCGGTTAATAAACAATCCTATCGTAAGATATTATATTGAGGTCGAACTTTCAGTAGATCTAACGTATTTAACTCCCGAAGTAATGACCAATACCCAGATTTAACGGAAAGTATGAGTAAGTGATTATTACTAAGGGAACTGTTTTGGATGGCTTGAGCATATACATATTGGTTTGATGTTGATTTTAGGAATAGCGCCCCTCCTGACTATCTCAAGAAGTATGATTTATTGATTTACGTCTCTGTATTACCCTAAGCCTGTAGGCGTGTCCCCCGGTAAGCATGGTAGTTGGCATGGCCATCATATTGTTATGAAAGGCGTTAAGGTTAATGACTCTCGTTATGTATACTCCCAAGGCTCCATTGATATACTCGAGTCGTTTGATATTGATTGGTATGCAGGCCCAGAGAATCTCTCTTGGGCGCCGCATAACTGGGAAGGGTTGCATACAACTGAAGAGCAGAAGGCGATTTTTGAAGCCTTGAGTGAGGCAAAGCAAATGGGTGACCAATATGGCCAAGAGTTGGGAAAGAACCATGCCATTAAAATCTTGAACCAGGC
>NZ_LWFI01000284.1:0-735 GCF_001635735.1 Oleiphilus sp. HI0067 | reverse complement strand
CTCACGCACGTCATAAGGTCGTTTGCTATCACTTGGAACAACGCCGATAAGCTCGTCAGGACTATATTTTGGTTCTTCCCATTGTCGTTCTGCTTTAGGGCTGAGTTGCTCGTTCCATGGTACTTGTTTGACCATGTCGCGCATCATACGAATGCCGTCGGAATCATCTTCAGCGAGAAACTCTGCGGTACCTGCGGTTTGTGCGTGCATCTCCGCACCACCTAGCTCTTCATCGGTAGCAATTTCACCGGTTGCTGCTTTAAGTAGAGGAGGTCCTGCTAAGAACATTTTGGCCTGTTCTTTTACCACAATAGAGTAATCGGAAAGACCTGGTTGGTAAGCTCCACCTGCCGTCGCATTACCATGTACAATCGTGAACTGCGGGATACCTGCTGCGGACAAACGAGCTTGATTCGCAAAACCGCGCGCACCATGCACAAAGACATCGGTTGCATAGTTTAAGTTGGCGCCGCCACTTTCAGCCATCGTGACAATCGGCAATTTATTCTCTTTTGCGATCTCTTGAAGACGCAATGTTTTCTCGAGCCCCGTAGGTGAGATGGTGCCACCCTTGATCGCGCTATTGCTTGCTACGACCAAACAGCGGATGCCGCAAACGTACCCGATGCCAGCGATGACGCCACCGCCAGCCATAGAGCCGTCTTTATCATCATGCATTTTATAACCAGCTAAGGAGCTGATTTCTAAAAATGGTGTATTGCGGTCTAGCAAGAG
>NZ_LWFI01000283.1:0-730 GCF_001635735.1 Oleiphilus sp. HI0067 | reverse complement strand
TCGGGCATGATTTAAGCAGTCCAATTTGGATCATCGACCCCATAGATGGAACCGTCAACTATGCCCACGGACAGCAGATGGTCGCAGTCAGTATTGCATTTGCTTGCGATGGAGATGTGCAATGCGGGGTCGTATACAACCCGTTCCTAGATGAAATGTTTTGCGGATTAAAGGGTGCCGGCGCAACTCTCAACGAAGAGGCTATAAGCATAAGTGGCCAACAAAATTTTCGTAAAGCAGTCTTTGCAACGGGCTTCCCCTATGACAAAAGCACGCTTCCTCCGATACTCGAACGCGTGACCATTATGCTCGAAAAATGCCAAGACTTACGTCGTTTAGGCAGTGCTGCCTTAGATATTTGTTGGGTTGCGTGCGGCCGCCATGATTTTTACTTTGAATCTTTAAGCCCATGGGACTTTGCCGCGGCACGTGTCATTGCTATAGAAGCAGGCGCACGTTGCGGCCATTTCAGTGAAGTTCCAGCTCATATTCCTGCGGCCATTTATGATCAGAACTTATTGATAAGTTCGCCCGCACTCTTCGATCAAGCACGAGCGCTTCTCGCCCCAACAACCTAAATTATGGCTATTGAAATAAGCCACTCGCTAAGATCGGCCAATGACTCACCCAATGCGCCGTTGGCTTAACTTTGAACTCACTACGAACAAATTGGTGAACGCGCCCTTCAACATTGACCAACAACAAGTTTGCGCTAGCCGCTGAACTAAGA
>NZ_LWFI01000282.1:0-1278 GCF_001635735.1 Oleiphilus sp. HI0067 | reverse complement strand
AAATACACCCTCCAAACGCCAAAGGTAAAATTGGTTTAACCTTCTGCCCCGGTAAAATTTGCGACGGATTATATGGAGGCAGATGGGAGCGTGATCTAAACACAGATATAGAAGCGATCTTGGCCTGGGGCGGCAAAACGCTTATCACGCTAATGGAAACGCACGAATTTGAGATTCTTGGCGTAACTCAATTTCCTACGGCGCTCAAAAACTCACAACTTAACTGGTTACATATACCCATTAAAGATATGCAAGTACCTGATAGCACCTTCGAAGCCACTTGGGCAGAAAACAAAGCGCAATTATATGAAGCTCTCAAACATGGTGATTCTTTTGTTATTCACTGCCGCGGCGGACTAGGCAGAACAGGCCTATTGGCAGCACGTATATTAACTGAACTAGGGATAAACCCCGTAAAAGCTATCCAGTACGTTCGAGACGCGAGACCCAACTCTATAGAAACCTATGACCAAGAATGCTATGTTCTTGCTCAGGCTTGGAAGGCCATATAACAATAAATCTAGAATAATACTAAAGAGTAGATAAAGGATGTCAGCTGTACTTATTACTCAGTGTTTACAGAACGATTTCGTGAAGCCTCTTGCTTCGGGTGAACCACTCCCAAACCAACTACATGTCGGCCACGAAGAATCAAAGCGCTTAATCGGCGAAGATATCGATACAGGCCCTATCGGTCGTTTTATGGATTGGGCGAATGCTCAACCGAGCAACCAGCTAAACACAATTCATATTCGGGACTGGCATAATCCAGATTGCCCGGATCAGGCCAGTCACCTAGCCCAGTTCAAACCGCACTGCATTCAAAATACTAAAGGCGCCGACTTTATATTTAGTGCCAGCTCTTCCGAATCTACAATCATTAACAGCACCACGCTCAACGATTTTGAGGGCACTGAATTAAAAGCAACTTTGGACGAGTTTGATAAGGCCAATACTGACAGGCTTCGTATTGGGATCATAGGCGTATGGACTGAGGCAAAGGTCCTTTTCCTAGCCTACGAACTAGCAACTAGATACCCGAAGGCAGAGATCGCTATTTGCAGTGCCCTCACCGCTAGTTCTTCTCGCAGCCAACACTTTTTGGCATTACAACAATTAGAGCGTTTGGTGGGTGCAACAGTCGTTAATAGCATCGGCGAATTTATTCGCTTCCTAGGTGGCACCGGAACCACCATAACTAACAAATCAATAGACACATCACTCACGATCAAAACGTCTGGCGAGATGAATCTCGATCCCGAGTATGAATTTTTGATT
>NZ_LWFI01000281.1:0-738 GCF_001635735.1 Oleiphilus sp. HI0067 | reverse complement strand
AAGCAAATGAAGTATGGCGACGATTTCCCGAATCAAAAGGTGATTTACGAACTAGGCGATGCACACCTGTTTCTGTTCTGAGCCAGCCGAAAGCATATTCACCTGTGAATTGAATGGTCGCACTTTTAATACCTGCGACCTCTCCATCAGACACTTCAACTAACTCAGTTTTAAACCCTTTTTGCTCACCCCAACGCAAATACATGCGCATAATCATCGATGCCCAATCTTGTGCTTCAGTACCGCCCGAACCAGATTGAATATCTAAGTACGCGTTATTGGGATCCATTTCGCCAGAGAACATACGACGGAACTCAAGAGTAGCTAGCTTTTCTTCTAAGCTTTCGATTTCACTTTGAACGTCGTTCACAGCGTCCTCGTCTTGCTCTTCAACCGCCATATCTAATAGGTCTTGGCAGTCATTCAATCCGCTTTCTAAATCTTCGATGGTAGTGACAACAGCTTCGAGACTTGAACGCTCTTTACCAAGCGCTTGCGCATTTTCGGGATTGTCCCAGACAGCAGGATCTTCTAGCTCGCGCGTAACTTCAACTAAGCGCTCATTTTTGGTATCGAAGTCAAAGATACCCCCTAAGCGTTACAACACGCTCGAGCATTTCTTTAATCTTCTGAACAATAGGATTTACTTCAAGCATTCACAGTCCTTGAGGGCAATCGTAAAAAGGCGCGTATTCTACACTTTTGCTACGATTACCGCCAATACATAGCGGCCTGTGA
>NZ_LWFI01000280.1:0-884 GCF_001635735.1 Oleiphilus sp. HI0067 | reverse complement strand
CGCTTGTAAATTCTTAGGTGGCGACATTGATATCCTCATTTCAGGCGCAGCAGGAAACTTCCCTGCTCGCGTTAACGACATGTCGCCTAATGCGATCCGCTCAGTGCTTGAAATAGACCTACTAGGTACATTTCACGTTATGCGCGCTGGGTTTAATTATCTCAAAAAACCCGGCGCAAGCGTGATTAACATCTCTGCTCCGCAAGCCTTTCTTCCCATGGCTCATCAAGCACATGTTTGTGCAGCCAAAGCAGGCGTGGACATGGTGACGCGAACACTAAGTATGGAGTGGGGGCAAGATGGTGTGCGCGTCAATTCGATTGTACCTGGCCCGATCGCCGGCACAGAAGGAATGGATCGCCTGTCTCCAACCCCCGACTTACAGGCTGCTGTCGCAAAATCGGTACCGCTAAAACGCCTTGGTGAAGTCCACGACATTGCCCATGCAGCTGGAATGCTATGCGCTGAAGAATCCTCGTATATTTCAGGCATTGTGCTCCCAGTAGACGGAGGATGGAGTCAAACTGGCGCGACATCGGTCATGGATAAGATGTCGCGCATGCTCGACACCATGAAACCATAATTAACATAACAACGACAGCGCGCTGACAAAACTCACGCGCGTTGTCAGTACCGAATCGAAATAACATAAGTTGGTTACGATAGGACAAGCAAGGAAAAGCGCATGAAAATCACCCTAAGAAAGACACTCGACTCGGACACCAAACCACGCTTACTCACTTTATTGAACCTTATCGCCAATAACGAGATCAGAACGCATTTGCTTTACTCGGAATTAATAAAGCATCATGCGTGTCATGTGGGCAGAGACCAGCATTTATTATCTTGTTTTCACACAGCCTTGACCGAAGATAAAGATCACT
>NZ_LWFI01000279.1:0-11405 GCF_001635735.1 Oleiphilus sp. HI0067 | reverse complement strand
CTGGCGATAAGAAAGTTAACGTAATCAAAGCTGTTCGCGGTCTTACAGGTCTTGGCCTTAAAGAAGCGAAAGCAATGGTTGACGGTGCTCCTTCAACTGTTAAAGAAGGCGTTAGCAAAGACGACGCTGAAGCAGCTAAGAAAGAGCTTGAGGAAGCTGGCGCATCTGTTGAAATCAAGTAACTATTCCTTGAATAGTGGCTTGAGCAACAATTGCTCACTAGTCCTCTGACGGAACTGGCCGGTGGTATTTTATACTCCCGGCCTTTTTCCGTTGTTAAAGAAAGCATTACTCCTATGTGCTAGGAGACCTTCAGGGCGAAGCCCTGCACTAGCAAATGATGCCGACACGAAGTTTCATTGTTAGTTAGATTTCAGACCTTTTGTCATAACTGGGGAATACAGATGACCTACTCGTATACAGAGAAAAAGCGTATTCGTAAAGAATTCGGCACTTTGCCGACTGTAATGGATGTGCCATATCTTCTGTCTATTCAAATAGACTCTTATAGAAGCTTTCTACAGGAAGGCGTTGAGGCTGCAGGGCGCGATGATCTTGGCTTGCACGCAGCGTTTAAGTCTGTTTTTCCGATTGTTAGTTTTTCCGGCAACGCTGCATTGGAATACGTAAGCTATCGTCTTGGTGAGCCGGCGTTTGACGTTAAAGAGTGTATTTTGCGTGGCGTGACTTACGCTGCTCCTCTACGAGTTAAAGTTCGTTTAATCATTTATGACAAAGAGTCTTCAAATCGCGCGATTAAAGACATCAAAGAACAAGAAGTTTACATGGGCGAAATGCCTTTGATGACCGATAACGGTACATTCGTTGTAAACGGTACTGAGCGTGTAATTGTTTCTCAGTTACACCGTTCTCCGGGTGTGTTCTTCGATCACGATAAAGGTAAAACTCACTCATCAGGCAAGTTGCTTCATAGTGCTCGAGTGATTCCATATCGTGGTTCTTGGTTAGACTTCGAATTCGATCCAAATGACAACGTGTTCGTTCGTATTGACCGTCGTCGTAAGCTTCCAGCAACAATCTTGATGCGTGCTCTAGGTCTAAGCTCGCAAGAGATCTTGGATATGTTCTTCGACACTGGTCGTTTTGAATTGTCAGCAGACAGCTTCAAACTCGAACTTGTTCCTTCACGTTTGCGTGGCGAAATCGCAACGTTTGACATCAAAGATCCTGACGGTGAAGTGATTGTTGAAGAAGGGCGTCGAGTTAACGCCAAGCAAATTCGTAAGCTTGAGAAATTAGGCGGCGCGCTTGAAGTTCCTAAAGAATACCTATACGGCAAGGTATTAGCGAAAGATATCATCAATGAAGATACTGGTGAGCTAGTTGCTAGCTGTAATACAGAAATTACAGAAGAAGTCGTTGATGCATTAGTTGCGGCGGGTATCGAAAGCATTGAGACGCTTTACACTAACGAACTTGATTGTGGCTCGTTTATCTCTGATACCTTGCGTATTGACCCTACGAATACTCAATTAGAAGCCTTGGTAGAAATCTATCGTATGATGCGCCCAGGCGAGCCACCGACTAAAGAGTCTGCTGAGAATTTATTCGGTAACCTGTTCTTTACATCTGAGCGCTATGATCTTTCGGCAGTTGGCCGTATGAAGTTCAATCGTCGTCTTGGGAGAGCTGAAGAGACGGGCGAAGGCGTTCTTGATAATCAAGATATCATCGATGTGTTGCGTACCTTGATCGACATTCGTAATGGTAAAGGCGAAGTTGATGATATCGATCACCTTGGTAACCGACGTATCCGTTCTGTTGGTGAAATGGCTGAAAACCAATTCCGCGTAGGTCTTGTGCGTGTTGAGCGAGCTGTACGTGAGCGCTTGAGCATGGCTGAGTCTGATGGCTTGATGCCACAAGATTTAATTAATGCAAAACCAGTTGCTGCAGCAGTCAAAGAGTTCTTTGGTTCTAGCCAGTTGTCTCAGTTCATGGACCAAAACAACCCTCTATCTGAGGTAACGCATAAGCGTCGTGTCTCTGCGCTTGGCCCAGGTGGTTTGACGCGTGAGCGTGCAGGATTCGAAGTACGTGACGTACACCCGACTCACTATGGTCGTGTTTGTCCAATCGAAACGCCTGAAGGTCCGAACATCGGTTTGATCAACTCGTTAGCAACTTATGCGCGTACTAACTCATATGGTTTCCTTGAGTCGCCTTATCGTAAAGTTGTTGATGGTCATGTTACCGACGAAATCGAATACTTATCTGCAATCGAAGAAAGTGGTTATGTTATCGCACAGGCAAGCGCTGTTGTTGATGATGGAAATAACCTTACAGAAGAATTGGTAACTGTTCGTCATAAGAACGAAACCACAGTAATGCCTCCAGAAAAAGTTAATTACATGGACGTGTCACCACGTCAGGTTGTATCTGTTGCGGCATCACTTATCCCATTCTTAGAGCACGATGATGCGAACCGTGCATTGATGGGATCGAACATGCAGCGTCAGGCAGTTCCTACATTACGTTCAGATAAGCCTCTTGTTGGTACCGGTATCGAGCGCATCGTGGCGCAAGACTCAGGTGTTTGTGTCGTGGCTGATCGTGGCGGTGTTATTGAGAGCGTTGACGCTGGTCGTATCGTTGTTCGGGTTCATGATGACGAGGTAGACGCGGGCGACGCAGGCGTAGATATCTACAACCTAACTAAGTATGTACGTTCTAACCAAAATACTTGCATCAATCAAAAGCCACTTGTGCGTCAAGGTGACTCTGTTGCGCGTGGTGACGTGATGGCAGACGGCCCTTCAGTAGATATGGGTGAGCTGGCGCTAGGTCAGAATATGCGTATCGCATTCATGCCTTGGAACGGTTACAACTTCGAAGACTCGATTCTAGTATCTGAGCGAGTTGTCCAAGAAGATCGCTTCACAACTATCCACATTCAAGAGTTAACGTGTGTTGCGCGTGACACGAAGTTGGGTAGTGAAGAGATTTCTGCTGATATTCCAAATGTTGGTGAAAGTGCGTTATCTAAATTAGATGAATCAGGCATTGTTTATATCGGTGCTGAGGTTGGCCCGGGCGACATCCTAGTTGGTAAGGTGACGCCAAAAGGTGAAACGCAATTAACTCCTGAAGAGAAGTTGCTACGTGCGATCTTTGGTGAAAAAGCATCAGACGTAAAAGATACGTCATTGCGTGTATCCACCGGAACGCGCGGTACGGTTATCGATGTTCAGGTATTTACGCGTGATGGCGTTGAGAAAGATCAGCGTGCACTTGATATCGAAAACTCACAGCTTGATAAGTTCCGTAAGGATCTTAAAGATGAGTATCGTATCTTGTTGGGTGCAACGTATGAACGTCTCACTGCTGCATTAGATGGTCAGGCAATTGTGTCTGCTCCAGGTCTTAAGAAGGGCGATACGCTTTCTCAAGATTATTTGGCAGCCCTTGAAGCGTCAGATTGGTTTAAGATCCGTTTGGCTGATGACGATTTGAACGAACTTCTTGAGAAGGCGGAAGCATCTCTTGAAGAGCGTAAGAAAGAGCACGAAGAGCGTTTTGAAGTGAAGAAACGCAAGCTTCAAACGGGTGATGATTTGGCGCCTGGCGTACTCAAGATCGTTAAGGTTTATGTTGCGATTAAACGTCGCATCCAGCCTGGTGATAAAATGGCTGGCCGTCATGGTAACAAAGGTGTTATCTCGGTCATCATGCCTGTTGAAGATATGCCATACGATGAGTTTGGTAATCCTGTCGATATCGTTCTTAACCCGCTAGGTGTACCGTCGCGTATGAACGTTGGTCAGGTTTTGGAAACTCACTTAGGTGCAGCAGCCAAAGGTCTTGGTCAAAAGATCGATACTATGATCAAGCAGCAAAAAGAAGTCGCCGAAGTTCGAGGCTTGTTGGGTGAAATCTACAACGGTGTTGCAAGCAAGAAAGAAGAGCTAGACAGCTTCTCTGATAAAGAGATTCTAGAGTTGGCGAACAACCTTCGCGGTGGTGTTCCTATGGCAACTCCAGCATTCGATGGCGCGAAAGAGTCTGAAATCAAAGAGCTACTTCGTTTAGCTGATCTTGATGACAGCGGACAAACAGTTTTGTATGACGGACGTACTGGTGACGCATTTGATCGCCCTGTAACGGTCGGTTATATGTACATGCTGAAATTGAACCACCTGGTTGACGACAAGATGCACGCGCGTTCAACTGGTTCATACAGTCTTGTTACGCAGCAGCCATTGGGCGGTAAGGCTCAGTTTGGTGGTCAGCGATTCGGTGAGATGGAAGTATGGGCACTTGAAGCATATGGTGCTGCATATACCTTGCAGGAAATGCTTACCGTTAAGTCGGATGACGTGAACGGTCGTACTAAGATGTACAAAAACATTGTTGATGGCGATCATCGTATGGAGCCTGGCATGCCAGAGTCCTTCAACGTATTGGTCAAAGAAATTCGCTCATTGGGTATAGATATCGAGTTGGAATCTGAGTAGTCAGTCGATAACCCAATGATTAGCGTCGCGGGCTGATTCAAATATGAAGCCCGCAAACAATAACTCCTACCGGAGCAAGCGATGAAAGATTTATTAAATTTGTTGAAAAACCAAAACGACTCTCAAGAATTTGATTCGATTCGTATTGGTTTGTCGTCACCTGAAATGATTCGTTCGTGGTCATATGGTGAAGTTAAGAAGCCGGAAACCATCAACTACCGTACGTTCAAGCCTGAGCGTGATGGTCTATTCTGTGCGAAAATTTTTGGCCCAATCAAAGACTACGAATGTCTTTGTGGAAAATATAAGCGCCTTAAGCATCGTGGCGTTATCTGTGAGAAGTGTGGTGTAGAAGTCGCGTTGGCGAATGTGCGTCGTGATCGTATGGGTCACATCGAACTAGCTAGCCCAGTTGCACACATTTGGTTCTTGAAGTCTTTGCCATCACGTATCGGCATGCTTTTAGATATGACTCTTCGTGATATCGAACGCGTTCTCTACTTTGAATCGTTTATTGTTATTGATCCAGGCATGAGTACGCTTGAGCGTGGTCAGTTGCTTTCTGATGAGCAGTATTACGAAGCGCTAGAAGAATTCGGTGACGAGTTCGATGCTAAAATGGGTGCGGAAGCAATCCAAGCTCTTCTTAAAGATATTAATCTTGAGTCTGAAATTGATCGTTTGCGTGAAGAGATTCCAGCGACTAATTCAGAAACTAAGATCAAAAAACTATCTAAGCGTCTTAAGCTTATCGAATCTTTCTACGGTTCAGGCAACAAGCCCGAGTGGATGGTGTTAGATGTATTGCCAGTTCTTCCACCAGATTTGCGTCCATTAGTACCACTTGACGGTGGCCGCTTTGCAACATCTGATTTGAACGACTTGTATCGTCGAGTTATCAACCGTAACAACCGTTTGAAGCGTCTACTTGAGTTAAGTGCTCCAGATATCATTGTTCGTAACGAGAAGCGTATGCTTCAAGAATCTGTTGATGCACTGCTTGATAATGGTCGTCGTGGTCGCGCGATTACGGGTTCAAACAAGCGCCCATTGAAATCTCTTGCTGACATGATCAAAGGTAAGCAAGGTCGTTTCCGTCAAAACCTTCTTGGTAAGCGTGTAGATTATTCTGGTCGTTCGGTAATCGTTGTTGGTCCTAGCCTGCGACTTCATCAGTGTGGTCTTCCTAAGAAGATGGCACTTGAGCTATTCAAACCATTCATCTTCTCGAAGTTAGAAAGTCGTGGCCTTGCTACAACGATCAAAGCTGCTAAGAAAATGGTTGAGCGTGAAACGGCAGAAGTATGGGATATTCTTGCTGAAGTGATTCGCGAGCACCCTGTAATGCTAAATCGTGCGCCAACGCTTCACCGTCTTGGTATTCAAGCATTTGAGCCAGTTCTGATTGAAGGTAAAGCAATTCAGTTGCACCCACTCGTTTGTGCGGCATACAACGCCGACTTCGATGGTGACCAAATGGCGGTACACGTTCCATTGACCTTAGAAGCTCAGCTTGAAGCTCGTGCTCTAATGATGTCTACCAACAACATCTTGTCGCCAGCAAATGGAGAGCCGATTATCGTTCCATCACAGGACGTTGTTCTTGGTCTTTACTACATGACGCGTGATCGTGTGAACGCCCAAGGTGAAGGCATGGTATTCGCGGACATTAAAGAAGTTCAGCGTGCATACGGTGCTAAGCAAGTTCACTTGCAGGCGAAGATTAAAGTTCGTATCGAAGAAAGCACGTTCGATGACGATGGCCAGTTGATTACCGAGAGCAAATTGGTCGAAACGACTGTAGGCCGTGCTTTGTTGTTTGAAATTCTTCCGAAAGGTTTGCCTTTCTCATTGGTTAACCAGCCAATGGTTAAGAAGGCGATCTCTAAATTGATCAACTTTGCATATCGTAATTGTGGTCTTAAAGACACCGTTATCTTTGCTGACCAATTGATGTACCTAGGTTTCTCTCAGGCGACATACTCTGGCTCATCAATCGGTGTAAATGACTTTGTAATTCCTGATGAGAAAGAAGGGATTATTGATGCAGCGACCGCTGAAGTAAAAGAAATCGAGAATCAATTCGCATCGGGTCTTTTAACGCACGGTGAGAAGTACAACAAGGTTATCGATATTTGGTCGCGTGCTAACGATAAGGTAGCAAAAGCGATGATGGATACCTTAGGTAAAGATGATGTTGTTGACCGTGAAGGTAATACGGTTCAGCAAGATTCGTTTAACTCAGTATTTATGATGGCCGACTCCGGTGCTCGTGGTTCTGCAGCGCAGATTCGTCAGCTAGCAGGTATGCGTGGCTTGATGGCGAAACCAGATGGTTCGATCATCGAGACACCAATTACGGCTAATTTCCGTGAAGGTCTAAACGTACTTCAGTACTTTATCTCAACGCACGGTGCACGTAAGGGTCTTGCCGATACTGCACTGAAAACAGCGAACTCTGGTTACTTAACACGTCGTCTTGTAGATGTTGCTCAAGACCTTGTTGTTACTGAAGATGATTGTGGTACTGAAGAAGGTCTATTGATGACGCCAATGATCGAAGGTGGCGACGTTGTTGTGCCACTTGGTGATCGTGTTCTTGGTCGAATCACTGCGAAGGATGTTTTTGCTCCAGGTAATGACGAAGATGTAGTTATGCCGCGCGGCACTTTCTTGGACGAGAAGCAAATTGATCTTCTTGAATCTGCAGGTGTTGATGAGGTTTGGGTTCGCTCTGCAATTACATGTGATACTCGCCATGGTATTTGTGCGAAGTGTTACGGTCGCGATCTCGCTCGTGGTCACGTCGTTAACCGCGGTGAGGCGGTAGGTGTTATCGCTGCTCAATCGATTGGCGAGCCAGGTACGCAGTTAACGATGCGTACGTTCCACATCGGTGGTGCTGCATCGCGAGCTTCTGCAGTAGACAATATTCAGGTTAAACACGGCGGTTCTGTACGTCTTAATAACATGAAGAGTATTGAACGTACCGATGGCAACTTAGTTGTTACCTCACGTTCTTCTGCACTTTCTGTTGCGGATGAACATGGCCGTGAGCGTGAGTTCTATAAGCTTCCTTACGGTGCTGTGTTGACTGTGAAAGACGGCGATACCGTTGATGCTGGTCAAGTGGTAGCTAAGTGGGATCCGCACTCACACCCAATCATTACAGAGCAAGCAGGTAAAGCGCAGTTTGTTGGTATGGAAGAAGGTATTACCGTTCGTACCCAAACTGATGAGTTAACTGGCTTATCTAATATAGAGATTATTGATCCAAAAGATCGTCCGTCATCAGGTAAAGATGTTCGTCCGATGGTTCAATTGGTTGATGAGAAAGGAAATCCAGTATTCCTAGACGGGACTGAAACCCCATTCCAGGTGTTCTTGCCAGCGAATGCAAGTTTGACTTTGCGTGACGGTGATCAAGTAACACAAGGTGAGATCATTGCTCGTATTCCTCAGGAATCATCGAAGACGCGTGACATCACGGGTGGTCTACCGCGCGTAGCAGACTTGTTCGAAGCGCGTAAGCCAAAAGAATCGTCGATTCTTGCTGAGATTTCAGGTGTGGTTAGCTTTGGTAAAGAGACCAAGGGTAAGAAGCGTCTTGTTATAACACCTAAAGACGGATCTGATGCTTATGAAGCATTGATTCCAAAGCATCGTCAAATGAACGTGTTTGAAGGTGAAAGTGTAGAGAAGGGTGAGGTGATCTCTGATGGCCCATCAAATCCACACGACATTTTGCGTCTTCTAGGTGTTGTTGAGCTTGCTAAGTACATTACAAACGAAGTGCAAGACGTATACCGTCTGCAGGGCGTTGTGATTAACGATAAGCACATCGAAGTAATTGTTCGTCAGATGCTACGTAAAGTAGAAGTTACGCAATCAGGTGATACTGACTTGATCAAAGGTGATCAAGTTGAATACGTTCAATTCCTTGAAGAGAACGAAAAAGCTGATGCAAACGATAAGATGCCAGCACAATGTGAGCGTCAGTTGCTAGGTATTACTAAAGCGTCGCTTGCTACTGAGTCATTTATCTCAGCTGCATCGTTCCAGGAAACAACACGTGTACTTACTGAAGGTGCTGTGACTGGTAAACGTGACTTCTTACGAGGTCTTAAAGAGAACGTTGTTGTTGGTCGTCTTATCCCAGCTGGTACTGGTTTGGCATACCATGCTGAACGTAAGGCTAAGAAGACTAAAGGTTCTGGTTTAGAAGACGGCTTAGGTGTTTCTGCACAAGATGTTGTAGAGGCGCTAAGCGCAGAGCTAAACAAGGAAAATGACGCGCTATAAAGTGCGTCATAAATAGTGTTGTGGAATGTGGTTAAAAATAAACCAAATTTCTTGACACTATGCTGGGGCGTAATTAGACTTGCGCCCCTCGACTTGAGAGCACCCTATTTTAGGGTGGGAATTTGATAGATAAAATTGGAGTTTGCTTGCATGGCAACTATTAATCAGTTGGTGCGTAAGCCTAGAAAGCGTGTCGTCGCTAAAAGTGACGTTCCCGCGTTGCAGGCTTGTCCGCAGCGTCGTGGTGTTTGTACTCGTGTTTATACGACTACGCCTAAAAAGCCTAACTCGGCTTTGCGTAAAGTATGTCGTGTACGTTTAACAAACGGCTACGAAGTAACATCATACATTGGTGGTGAAGGCCACAACCTTCAGGAGCACAGTGTTGTTCTTATCCGTGGTGGTCGTGTTAAAGACCTTCCGGGTGTTCGTTATCACACTGTTCGCGGTAGTTTGGATACATCTGGCGTTGCAGATCGTCGTCAGGGTCGTTCGAAGTACGGTGCTAAGCGTCCTAAAGGGTAATCTTTGTTTTAAACTTAATTTTAAGGGGTAAGAGTAAGGTCAGGTCTATCCTGAATTACCTGAAGACCTTAGATGTAATAGAGGGCTTATCATGCCAAGAAGAAGAGTTGTCGCGAAACGCGAGATCCTTCCAGATCCTAAGTTTGGAAGTCAGCTGCTAGCTAAGTTCATTAACCACGTAATGGTTCATGGTAAAAAAGCAGTGGCAGAAAAAATTGTATACGATGCGCTAGACACAGTAGCTAGCAAATCTAATCAAGACGCTATGGAGCTTTTCGATAAAGCACTAGAGTCGATTCAGCCAATGGTTGAGGTTAAGTCGCGTCGTGTTGGTGGTGCAACCTATCAAGTTCCAGTCGAAGTTCGTCCGGCTCGCCAAATGGCGTTGGCAATGCGTTGGTTAGTAGAGTACTCACGTAAGCGTGGTGAGAAGTCTATGGCTCTACGTCTTGCAGGTGAAATTCTTGATGCTGCGGAAGGTAAAGGTGCAGCGGTTAAGAAGCGTGAAGACGTACACCGTATGGCGGAAGCGAACAAAGCATTTTCGCACTACCGTTTCTAAAACAAATTTTCGTTTTAGTACAACAACAAGCCTGCTATATGCAGGCTTGTTGCGATTAACGAGGAAAGTTAAGTGGCACGTAAAACGCCTATAGACCGTTACAGAAATATCGGGATCGTTGCGCACGTTGATGCGGGTAAGACGACGACAACCGAGCGCATTCTATTCTATACAGGCCTATCTCATAAGATTGGTGAGGTGCACGATGGTGCAGCTACCATGGATTGGATGGAGCAGGAACAAGAGCGCGGCATTACCATTACTTCTGCGGCAACTACGTGTTTTTGGTCGGGTATGCGTCAGCAATTCGATCAGTTCAGAATTAATATCATTGATACGCCGGGGCACGTTGACTTTACCATTGAGGTAGAGCGTTCTTTGCGAGTATTGGATGGTGCTGTGGTTGTGTTGTGTGGCTCGTCTGGTGTGCAGCCGCAAACAGAGACCGTATGGCGTCAAGCCAACAAATACCAAGTTCCTCGCATGGTATTTGTAAATAAAATGGATCGTACCGGTGCTGACTATTTGTCGGTCGTGGATCAATTAAAAGATCGTCTTGGTGCTAACCCTGTCCCGCTTCAGTTAACGATTGGTGCTGAAGATGAGTTCAAGGGCGTCGTTGATCTCGTAAAAATGAAAGCCATCATTTGGAATGAGTCTGATCAAGGGATGACCTTTGATTACCAAGACATTCCAGCTGACATGCTTGATGATTGTGAGTTGTACCGCGAAGCTCTCGTTGAGGCCGCCGCTGAAGCGTCTGACGAATACATGGAGTTGTATTTAGAAGAGGGCGAGTTGTCTGAAGAGCAAGTCAAGGATGGTATTCGTCGACGCACCTTGGCAAATGAGATTGTGCCTGTCTTGGGCGGTTCTGCTTTTAAGAATAAAGGTGTTCAAGCCGTTCTTGACGCGGTTGTTGAATATTTGCCAGCACCGACTGAGGTTAAGGCAATCGAAGGTGAACTTGAGAATGGTGAAATAGAGCCGCGTAATGCGAGCGATGACGAGCCATTTGCTGCACTTGCATTCAAAATTGCGACCGATCCGTTCGTTGGAACATTGACATTTTTCCGTGTGTATTCTGGAAAGCTTGAGACGGGCGATGCTGTCTGGAACCCGGTCAAGGGTAAGAGAGAGCGTATTGGTCGTATGGTGCAAATGCATTCAAATGATCGTCAAGAGATTAAAGAAGTTCTTGCTGGGGATATTGCAGCCGCTATCGGTCTTAAAGATGTCACAACTGGCGAGACCTTGTGTGACCAGGATCCAAAGAACCGAATTACTTTGGAGCGTATGGATTTTCCAGAGCCCGTTATTTCGGTTGCTGTAGAGCCACGTTCTCAGCCAGATCAAGAGAAGATGGGTGTGGCGCTCGGTAAGTTGGCGCAAGAAGATCCGTCGTTCAGAGTTAAGACTGATGAGGAAACCGGTCAGACGATTATCTCCGGTATGGGTGAGCTACACCTTGATATTATCGTCGATCGAATGAAGCGTGAGTTCGGTGTTGAGGCAAACATTGGTAAGCCTCAGGTAGCGTA
>NZ_LWFI01000278.1:0-620 GCF_001635735.1 Oleiphilus sp. HI0067 | reverse complement strand
TAAGAAGATTCATGCCAATACGAAGAAATATATATTCGAATACGATGATGTAAAAGGGCTACCGCACAAAATTAATGCAAAGAAAATTAACTGTTATTTGGTCGATGCATCGAACATTCTTATAGAAAATCGAACAAAACCCATAAGTAACGTTAAGCCCATTGTTAAAGGTTGCGAAGCAACAGATGATGGACACCTCACCTTCACAGAAGAAGAAAAAATTGAGTTCTTAAATAAGGAGCCAAATTCTGCCAAGTACTTTAGACGATTGCGCGGAGGAAAAGACCTAATTGCTGGCCGTGATAGATGGTGCTTATGGCTTAAAAATGCACATCCAAGTGAAATAAAGAAAATGCCATTGGTTGTGGACAGAATCAACAAGGTTAAACAATTTCGCTTGAATAGCCCTAAGGATCAAACAGTTAAAAAAGCAAGTACACCTTACTTATTCGGAGAGATTAGATTAAGTGATACAGGAGACTCTATAGCAATACCAAAAGTTTCTTCCGAAAGAAGGCTCTATGCGCCAATATCTTTTGTCGATCATGATGTTATTCTCAATAACACAGTTCAATTCATCCCTAACGGTTCACTATATGAATTTGGACTAGTTCAATCCA
>NZ_LWFI01000277.1:0-1287 GCF_001635735.1 Oleiphilus sp. HI0067 | reverse complement strand
TAAACTTAAGCGCGATTCATTTACATTTGCTAGACGATGCTTATCTGCATCCATATAGAAATAATTTCCACTCAATGTGAAATCAAGAGGCGTGCTACTTAGGGTGATATCATCGTTACGAGCCTTAGTGGCGATGATAAGGCTGCGTGATGCGCTATTGTTTGATGTGTCGCGGGTTGTGAAAGCTAAGTGCTGGCCATTTTCAGTCATATGCCCAATTGCTCGGTCAGAGCCTGTTCCCAGAGTAAGCAATCCAAAAGTATCGAGAGTGCCGCTGCCGCCTTCGTAGAGATCTAGGCTCCGGCTACCGCTCAAACCTCCAGTCTGTTGCTGTGCCGCACTAAAGGCCATGTCTTTATCTCGCGCTAATTCCCACGTGCGATAAAAATCACTTGGTGAATTAGGTTGACTCTCTGATACGCTTCTTCCGATTAAACTCCACTCTTTTAATTGTGCTGTAACCTGAACTGGTTTTCGAACTGTGTCGAGCGTATTGGTATCCATTGCAATGCCAAATTCAATAACGTCATAGTCTCCTGTAATAACATCTTCACTCACTGTTTCCGGAGTTCTTAAACCATGAAGCTCCCAAGAGAAATAACGTAGTTTTTCAGCAATATCACCACGTTCAAATTCTTGAGTGGCGCTGTCCTGAGTGACGTCATAAATGCTTGCAAAGCCATAACCTGCACCGGTGAGCCAAGTAGGACTATCGCCGTAATCCACCGGCGGCTCAAAGTCTAGCTCCGTTAAAATAGTATTAGGCTCTTGTTCATTGACGCGATAGAGTTTGTAGTACACAGGGTTGTAGTCGTAACCATATAACCGACTGCCCCCAGTGTTGCGTTCGGTCACGATTTGAGCAATTGCACGGTCATTCAAAAAGAAACCCTGTGTGCTTAAATGTGTCCCGTTAACAAGCGTGCCCTCGTTTTCATCTGTTTCTAGTTCGGTTGTGAAATACCTATAACGATTCTCAGGGCGATTCGGCTCTGTAGTAGCGGTGACATTCGTTGTTTTGAAGCGAAGCGTAGACATTCGTATAGGAATGTTGGGTAGTAAGTCATCGTAACGAAAATCTAGATAGAAAGAATTATTGATTAGTTGCGGGAAGGATTGGCTATCGTCACCGCTACCTAAATCTGTACTTAATGTTAAAAGTTTGTTGTAACGCGAATCATTCTCGAGATCTTCAATAAATCCCATGCCGAAAATTAGTGAGTTGAAAGTCAAAGCGGGTCGCAGCCTCTCGTATATTTCAGTGCCATTTATTTCTGGGTTGAGCTC
>NZ_LWFI01000276.1:0-787 GCF_001635735.1 Oleiphilus sp. HI0067 | reverse complement strand
GCTTCTGATTTTTATTGCCGGTTTGATTGCAGTATTTCAACTTCCGATTACCGAATATCCTGAAGTTGTTCCACCAACTGTCGTGGTCAATGCAAGCTATCCTGGTGCAAATCCAGAAACGATGGCTGAAACCGTTGCAACGCCTTTAGAGCAAGCCATCAATGGTGTTGAAGGCATGCTGTACATGGCTTCGCAAGCAACATCTGATGGGGCTTTATCTATCACAGTTACGTTTGAGCTAGGAACTAACGTCGATGACGCGCAGGTTCAAGTTCAAAATAGGGTAGCGCGAGCGATTCCTCGACTACCGCAAGATGTTCAGCGCTTAGGTGTTACCACAACAAAGTCGTCTCCTGACCTCACGATGGTTGTTCATTTACTATCGCCTGATGATCGTTATGACATGTTGTATCTCTCGAACTTTGCGAAGTTGAAAGTACGCGATGAGTTAGCGCGTTTGGAAGGTGTCGGTAACGCACAGGTCTTTGGGGCAGGTGATTACGCCGTGCGTATTTGGTTGAACCCAGAGAAAGTTGCCGCATTAGGTATGACCACGACCGATGTTATCACCTCTATTCGTGAACAAAATCGCCAAGCAGCAGCGGGTACAATAGGTGCTCAACCAAGCGTTGAAGAGAATCCATTTCAGCTCTTGATCAAAGTGAAGGGGCGTTTAGAAAGCATCGAAGAGTTTGAAGACATCGTTCTTCGTGTTGGTAACAATGGCGCAATCACTCGACTTAAAGATGTTGCGCGTATTGAATTGGGTGCCAATACCTACGCTTTA
>NZ_LWFI01000275.1:0-891 GCF_001635735.1 Oleiphilus sp. HI0067 | reverse complement strand
GGAAGTACTGAATCTTCACTCGTTTGCCACTATCTTGATCCCCTTTGGCGCGAATTGCTTTGTCCATGATGTCGTATTCAATGCGATTTCCGGAAAACGAATTGGTGTCCTGGGCGAGTGTGGCGTTGCCGTTAAAAATCAAAACAGCATCTTTTGCTTTATACGTGATTTGTTCAGCTTGGCCGCTGGTGTTTTGAATATTGCTACTGGCGTCTGTTTGCTTGAATGTCGCGGGTGTACCATTCGCAATGATTTGTGTTACGGCGCGTTCACGAGCAAAAACACTGATGTTATCTGCGGTGAGTGTTGTCGAACCCTGGCGAATGATAACGTTGCCGCGATAGGTCGAAAAACCCTGTGAATCATCGATCACGGCACTGTCGGATTCAATTTCAATAGGTTGGGTTCGATCTACGTCAATGCTGTGAGCATTGTGCGTGGCAGTGAGTAAAAATAAAGTGACTAGAGCTAGGCTATTAATTCGCCAAGTCATAAATACCTCTAACGCGTTGAGAGAGTTCGATTTTTCGATCGTTGAGCGATGCTTCTAATCCGATAGATTTAAGCGTGCTTTTATCCTGAGTAATACTAACTTCGCGATCAGTAGATATAAAGTCATTGCGTGTATCGATATTCAGGTCTTGGGTAAGGATTGTTGTGATTTGTCCTTCTGAGCTAGTACGAGAAAGCTTGACCCGATCCTCTAGATATAGGTTTCCAGTATCGGCGTTAAATTGCCCTGATTCTGCGTTAAGTCTTAATTTGTCGCCTTGCTCATTGGTATACCAAATGGTTGGAGATTCTGTCGTAATCAGGGCATCATCTTTAAAGTAGAGAGACTTATCTGCTTTGACTTCTAGTTCTAGTTCGCCTGATTCTCCGAATTCCCGT
>NZ_LWFI01000274.1:0-551 GCF_001635735.1 Oleiphilus sp. HI0067 | reverse complement strand
TTTCACCGGTCGAGATGGCTGAATACGGCGAGTTATTTAGTCTAGACGAGCTTCCGATTCAATGGCTAGATGCGCAGTTTTATGTGTGGTCGAAAGCAAAAGTCCGTGGCGGCATGATTTACCGATTTGCGTGCAAAGAAAAAAGCACCACGCTTGGTTCAGCTCTGAATGCGGTTTATCAGGATGTGCATGAGCGTTATTCCTATCAGCATCAAAATGGAATGAATCGTTTTGCGACGCGCGACCAATCATTAGTTTACGGCGTATTCACGCATTCAGAGGCGCAAGAATATGAGCGAGCTTGGTTAGAAAGCATGCTTGATAGTAGCGTCTTGAGCGAAGAACAAATCCAAGCACTTCTGCATGCGGAAGTAGACTCCGTCTATGCCCAAGGTCGCATGGTCTGCAGCTGTTATAAGGTGGGTGAAAAAGAGATCATCCGAGCCATACAAGATGACGGCTGTGATAGCGTTGAAGCTTTGGGGTCGCAATTAAAGTGCGGCACAAATTGTGGGTCGTGTAAGTCTGAACTCAAACAAATTCTTAAGCAA
>NZ_LWFI01000273.1:0-960 GCF_001635735.1 Oleiphilus sp. HI0067 | reverse complement strand
CAATATGAAAGTGTGGTTGATAACTCATGCCTGTGCTCCGAAGATTTAACCGAGCTAACTGTAGACCATCGACTACAAAGGCAATCGACACATCTAGATCCCGTGCCTGTTCTTTCACCTAAACAACATTAACGGGACTTGATAGAGAAATTCCCAATGCCCTATGCTCCTTCTATTTCACTTTGCACAATTCACCTTATTACGCTTCTGTTGTTGCATTGGGATTAATGCGTAGCTATAAAATCACGACTATAGAGAAAACATCGCATGACACTACCGAGGGTATTACCATGAATTTCCATTTCTCAATTTCTTGGGTTTCATTGGCCATACTACTTTCTGCAGCTCTGGTAGGGAGCGTTCATGCAGATGAATCTGGCAATGTTACTGAACATAAAAAGATTGAAGTTGATCTCAACGTAAATAAAGAAGATCCAGATACCAGCCTTAAGCGCATGGAAATTATTGAAAAGGCCTTATCGAGCGATCTAATACAAAAGAAACGATCGCTCGTTAAGACGATCGAAAATGACTACAACCAGAAGATCATCGAATTATTGAACGCAACTGTTTCACCTCTTTCGAAACATAGGGTGATCACTCATATCGAAGTTAACTTTTTCTCGCCTGAATTTGAGAATGAAGTACGTGCTAGCAATAAGGTCGCGGTATCAATAATTTTGAAGAAAGCCACATTTGGTAATTGGCAGAATCAGAATGGCTCGAAAGAAACCGCTATCGAAGTGCTAAAACAAATCATTAATCAGACATTCAGCATCCAAGAAGATCGTATCACTATCGTCGTTGTTGGTTAGCACCCTACTCGATCAGAAAAAACTTAGTAAAAGCCCCGAAAGAGGCCTATATCAAAATATATTGATATAGGCTTGCTATATCAAAGTTTATTGATATAGTTGTATCCATGAATCAAATTAGCCAAACCCCAAACGATCTTTACCT
>NZ_LWFI01000272.1:0-1150 GCF_001635735.1 Oleiphilus sp. HI0067 | reverse complement strand
GTGGATTATTCTTTCCTTGAACAACGACCAGAGTGTTGTCGTCTAGATTTTTTTGCGCGACATACCAAGGTGATTCGTCATAGTTTTTTAAGCCGCCAATACCGAGGCCTTGTCGCTGACCGATAGTGTGATACATCAAACCTTGATGCTTGCCGATGGTGTCTCCTGTATCGGTAATGATATCGCCTGGTTGCGCTGGCAAGTACTGTTTCAAGAAGTCTGAGAATTTTCTCTCCCCAATGAAGCAGATGCCGGTGCTATCTTTCTTATCGTGCGTTACTAGGTCATGCTGTTCTGCGAGTTTGCGCACTTCAGGTTTTTCGATCTCTCCCACTGGGAACAGAGTTTTTGCAATCTTGTCGCCACCAACAGCATACAAGAAGTAGCTTTGGTCCTTGTTAACATCTAAGCCTTTCAATAACCATGCTTCGCTGTCTTTATCCTGCTTGCGCACGTAATGCCCTGTCGCGATGTAGTCTGCACCAAGAGTTAATGCATAATCCAAGAATGCTTTGAACTTAATTTCTTTGTTGCACAAAATGTCTGGGTTGGGTGTGCGACCAGCTTTATATTCCTCTAGGAAATACTCGAATACGCGATCCCAGTATTCAGCTGCGAAATTTGCTTGATGCAGTTTGATCCCAAGTTTGTCGCAGACTGCTTGTGCGTCATTTAGATCTTCAATCGCTGTGCAGTACTCAGTGCCGTCATCTTCATCCCAGTTTTTCATGAATAAGCCTTCAACTTGATAGCCTTGTTGCTGAAGTAAAAGTGCTGATACAGAAGAGTCTACACCGCCTGACATGCCGACGATGACGCGAGTTTCATTGGGAGATTTCATTAAGTACCTTTCGTTAAAACGCTGCGATAGTTAGCGTAGTTGAAGAGCGCGGATTGTAACCGCTTATGGTTAAAAAAACAGCAGTTTGTTTGTTAATGCTCGTAGATGAAATCTAATGGGGTAAGCGGCTTATTTCGTGCATCTTCAAGGCATTTTAAAACCAGAGGGCTGCGAAGATTTTCACTTTCGTTTTGAATTTCCTCAAAGCTCAACCAATGGGCCTCAAGAATGTCGGTATCAAGACTTTGACGCGTATTGCTGATAGGTTTGGCCAAAAAACAATAACGATGATAACAGATGCCGTTTTGA
>NZ_LWFI01000271.1:0-1693 GCF_001635735.1 Oleiphilus sp. HI0067 | reverse complement strand
TTGCAGCTGTGACAGCTTCGCTAATCTCTTCTTCATTGGCCATGCCTGTAGAAATGATCATGGGCTTGCCTGTTTTCGCAACATATTCGATGAGAGGGATATCTATTGCTTCAAAGGATGCGATTTTATAAGCAGGGCAGTTTAGCTCTTCTAGCATATCAACCGCTGTTTCGTCGAAGGGTGAGCTGAAAATCGTAATACCTAACTCTTTTGCTTTCTTGAACAATGGCTTGTGCCATTCCCACGGCATAAATGCTTCCGAATACAAGTCGTAAAGAGTTCGACCTCCCCATAGCCCACCTTCAATTTTAAATTCTGGGCGATCACAATCAATCGTAATTGTGTCCGCTGTGTAGGACTGGAGTTTTATGGCGTCAGCACCACAACGTTTGGCCATTACCATTATTTCGTAGGCGCGCTCGATACTTCCATTATGGTTTGCAGACAATTCTGCGATGATGTATGGGGCGGTGTTAAGCCCAATTTGTCGCCCATTGATAGCAATTGGTGTCATGCTGTTTCCAAAGGTAAAATTATTTCTGCATAACCAGTGATAGCCGGATTATCGTCTTTGTCTAAAACTAGAGTGCGGACTTTAAGACGGTTCCCTATTTTGGTTTCAATATGTATTTTTGCGTTTAGCTCAGTGTTGGGGTAAATGGGTGATTTAAACTCCAATGATTGGCTCTTATATATTGTACCTTCGCCAGGGAATAATGTTCCAAAGATTTTGGAGAATACTGAACCGCTTAAAAAACCATGGACTAAACTCTTATCGAAGCCATATTCACGACTGTACGCGTCGTCAATATGGAGTTTGTTTGTGTCAGAGGATGCTTCAGAAAACATTAGCACTTGTTCTTTTGAAATGGAGAATTGATGTGTAAATGTTTTACCAGGCCCGAACTTGTTATCTCTCATTAATGGTAGTTCGATAGAAAGTCTATTCCAGTCCTTTTTGAAAATCGCTAAACGGTATATGTCCCACAAACGACCTTTTGAGAAGTGTTGATTTTTAAATATACCTTCTACGCTGAAGCCATGCTTTTTGTGGAACGTAATTACCTTGTCATTGAATTCGAGTACTTCGCAATAAAGTTTATTAAGTCCTAGTGAGTTAAAAGCATAATTAAGTGCAGAGACTTCCATTTTTGAACCAACGCCTCTTATTGAAGTGTCTCCAGAGTAGAAGGCCCAACTAGCAGTGCCTGCATTTTGATTTATTTCTGTAAAACCAATTACTCCGCATGGTTGCTGTTCAATATAAAAAACAAAATAGCGCTTTGTTTTTTCGGACTTTATGTGCTCAAACCATTGATAGTGTTCATCTTTAGAAATGATGTGATCTGTATACATATTGGCGCGGACTTCAGGCTTGTTTCTCCACTCTAGAACCATATCCAAATGTTCTTCAGATAGGGGAGTTAATTTCGTCTTGCTCATAAAGCTTGCTCACTTTGATCTAGTAAGTGTTTGAGGACTCTTTTGGCCCCAAAGCCATCGCATACCGCTGAGATTTGCTTCACATTGTTCAAGTACTTTTCAGGTGATTGAGTTAATTGACTGATTTTAAATTGGAGCTGTTCTTTAACCTCCTGTTTTCTAATATCGATCAATTGAATTAAATTGTCTTGTTCTAGGATTAGCGCGGCTTGCTTTTGATTTTCTGCTGTCACACACAGCACGGATGGTA
>NZ_LWFI01000270.1:0-893 GCF_001635735.1 Oleiphilus sp. HI0067 | reverse complement strand
CGTCATCCACTTTCACATAAAAGGTTTCAGTTGCAATTTGTCCTTGAGACAATGCTTGGGTGGCAGGATTTGAATGATCGAGTTTATATTCCCATTTGCCTGTTTGCGCATTGACGCTAATGCTACCAAATGCTCCTTGGCCGCTACCTTGGATACTCCAGGCATGCACATCATTTGCATCAAGGTCATGGACACGAAGTTGACCTGATGTCGTGCCAACTTGGTCTTCGGTTACAGCGCCACTCGCTGTACCAGAAATAGTTGGGCGATCGTTGCTTCCGACCACATCGACAAGCACTCTCTGAGTAGTGATGCCTCCATTGCCATCATCAACGCTTACATAAAATACTTCTTTGACGATTTGCCCTTGGCTGAGCGCTTGGGTTGCTAAATTTGAGTTATCAAGCGTGTATGTCCATTGACCGTTCTTTGCATCAATATTAAAGCTGCCATAGCTACCTGTTCCCGAGCTATTCATCAACCAAATGTGAGTATCTCCAGCATCCACATCGCGGACGTTTAAACGTCCGCTTTTGGTCAGCAGAGCGTCTTCGGTTACAGTGCCTTGAGTTGTTCCACTTATGATCGGAGTATCGTTCGTTCCATCGATTGTGATAGTGACTGATTGCGGCACAACGCCGCCTTTCCCGTCATCGACATTGACGATAAATGACTCGGTGACCGTTTGGCCGAAAGCCAAAGACTGTGTTGCTTGGCTTGTTTTATCTAGGGTGTATATCCATTTTCCAGTCTGCGTATCAATCGACAGCGAACCATAATTGCCCTGCCCTGTTCCAGAGACAGACCAGGTGTGTGAATCCAGTGTATCCACGTCCGAAACGTTTAACTGCCCCGATACGTTCTTCAGCACATCTTCAACAACGGATCCTGTT
>NZ_LWFI01000269.1:0-771 GCF_001635735.1 Oleiphilus sp. HI0067 | reverse complement strand
CCCTTAGAAAATCAAGCGGCGTGTTTAACAACGTTGTTGTCCTAACCAATTAAATATATGAGCCTGGACTAGAGGAAGACTGGTACCACCGATCGTCCAATGGCAAACTCCCTCCATCAGTTGAAGTGTTGCCTTGTTTTGAAATAGAGATTTAATCTTTAGTTGCAGTGCTGGCGGGGTAATTCGATCTTCTTTTCCGGATAAAATAAGAATCGGGCAATCTATTTTTGTCGGGTCTACTTTCGTCGGTGGGTTAGAAAGAACAAACCACATACCAATCTCTGTAGACGCTTGTCCGGACTCCAGTGTCGATAGTGTAAAAATATCTTCTTGGGTTCTTTCTGTTTGGGTATTGGCAATGCCGTATTGCACATTACGAAGCGTCAGTTCGGTTGTTTTTTTCCATAGCGGAAATTTGAATAAATTGTGACCAAATGAACGGATAACAGATAAGCTCCATCCATTAATGCCCGCTGGCGCTGCACTCGATAGTAAGACTAAGCGATGAATTTTTTTCTCTTGGGCAACAAGTTGTGCAATCAGTCCGCCCATAGAGTGGCCAACAAGAATTGGTGCTTCATCAAGCTCATCAATATAACTTGTTACGAACTCAACATAATCTCTGATGCTTGTAGTCGCTAATTGCGCTTTCGTTATTGATGTATGGCTATCCTTAGGGATGTGAAAAGGCAGATCAGGCGTGTGGGTCTCATACCCTTCAGACTCAAAGGTTCGCTTTAATTCAGATAGGGTATCACCCGTACTCCACAT
>NZ_LWFI01000268.1:0-835 GCF_001635735.1 Oleiphilus sp. HI0067 | reverse complement strand
TGTTGGCGCTACTGATTAAAAAGTCGATATTTAACTCAGCCAGATCAAGAGGAATGCCGCCGAAAGAACTCATAGCGTCGACAATGAAGGTGCAGTTGTTTTCTTTGCAGACATGACTGATGGGCTCAATGGGGTTGAGCATTCCCGTCGTTGTTTCGCAATGAACCATTGCGACATAGATGTCCCCGGAAAGCTCCTTTAACACCTGTTGTAGTTTGGCGGGGTCGACAGGAGATGTTTCTCCGTAATCGATCAGACTAAAAGGAATGTTCAGGATCGAAGCCATGGTTGCCATGCGTTGTCCATAGGCACCATTAGCGAGTATGACTAAATGTCCTGATGCGGGTATGACTGAACCAAGTGTTGCTTCGACAGAGGCTGAGCCGCTACCTTGCATCAACACAGCAGTGTATTCGTCTTGGTATTCCTCACTAGTTGCAAGTTTTACCAAGCGCTGTCTGACGCCTTGAACAAGTTGTTTGTAGTCATCATCCCAAGTACACCAATCGCGTAACATGGCATTTCTCACTCCGATGCTTGTTGATAGAGGGCCAGGAGTAAGAAGTAAATAAGGGTTTATCGGTGCATCCATTTTGGTCGTCATAAGTAAATCTCAAAATTATTGGTATATACCAGTTGAGCGAGATACTATGTGCACCTTTAGGTAAGGGTCAACGCTTTACCTGCAAAATTCATAAAAGTGAAATATACGGAGATCAGACAGTTGAGGTCTGATAGATAAAAGAATCATGGGTACATTAGCGAACGCAATAAAAGAGACTCTGACGGAAAATATCATGAGATGGAGAGGGGAAGGCGAGATGAAACTACCCTC
>NZ_LWFI01000267.1:0-779 GCF_001635735.1 Oleiphilus sp. HI0067 | reverse complement strand
GATTATTGGCGGCTACGGTAAACATTCTAAAATTGATAATCCACGAGCGCATGAACTAGGGCATTTCTTCTTCTCAGCTGCATTTAACAGTCGTCTGTTTGCTACGCACCCGTCAGTTGATGAACGCATTGAGCGTTTGCTGCCAAATTGGAATGGCCAGTATGCTGAGTCGACGGCTGAAGCTGAGCTTCGGAGTGAGTTTGGTGATGCAGTCATGGGGTTTTCTGGAGGCTCACTTCATGCGGAAGATTTATCGAAAGCTGTGCAATCTGAATCATCTGGAAGCAGCGATATAAGTTTTGAATTTCAGGAGCAAGCTGCTGCTGAACCGGCGTTTAACCTTAAGAGTTTATTGGAGCGTGTGCACACTTCCTATGACGCCAAAGGTGTGTATTACGCGTTTATTGGGCATGAGTCTGTTGCGACCAACGATTGGAGTGAACGGATCGCGCCCTTATCTTTATCGCAAAAATTAGATTTGCTCCGTGCGGCAATTCCATCGCTTAAAACTTTATCAAAGGAAGAGTACTCCGCATTTAGATCATCTTACCTTCAGGTCATTAGCGCAGATAAAAAACGTTCGCTATCAGAGTGGTTGGGTTTTGAGTTGTTTCGTAATCCATGTGATCGCTTTTTTGGCTTAGCTAAGCCGGTTAAGCCTAAGTACAAAAATATTGAGAGTATCGCCGGCTTTTACCGAATTGCCGTGACCAAATTTGTTCAAATGGGGACGAGAACAACTCGTGATCAATTGGCGGCTATTGAGGCCGCTGGTAAAG
>NZ_LWFI01000266.1:0-587 GCF_001635735.1 Oleiphilus sp. HI0067 | reverse complement strand
ATCGTTTTTAACAGTGCATGAAATTACTCCTCATGCACCAGAACCAATTTGAATTCAGTATTGAGGTACCTCATGAGCGAAGCAAAACATGCAAAATTATTGATCTTAGGATCAGGCCCTGCTGGCTATACAGCCGCCGTTTATGGAGCGCGCGCCAACTTGAACCCAGTTGTAATTACTGGCATCCAAGCGGGCGGCCAATTAACCCAAACGACTGAAGTAGATAACTGGCCTGGTGATGTGGAAGGCTTGCAAGGTCCGGACTTAATGGCACGCATGCAAGCTCACGCCGAGCGTTTTGATACCGAGATTGTGTTTGACCACATCAACAAAGCTGATTTGAGTCAAAAACCATTTCGCCTTAGCGGTGATTCAGGCGAATACACCTGTGATGCATTGATTATTGCGACAGGCGCATCTGCTCAATATCTTGGCCTCGAATCAGAAGAAGCATTTTCTGGCCGTGGTGTCAGTGCATGTGCAACCTGTGATGGTTTCTTCTATCGCAATCAAACGGTATGTGTTGTTGGTGGCGGTAATACAGCTGTAGAAGAGGCTCTCTATCTTTCTAATATCGCGAAAGAAGT
>NZ_LWFI01000265.1:0-1151 GCF_001635735.1 Oleiphilus sp. HI0067 | reverse complement strand
CCGACTTTATCGGCAAGTGAAGCTAAGTCTCAAGCTTCCAAAACTATCCGTAACATTCTACGCAATGGCTCGGCTGCACCCCAAAGAAGTTGATCGCCAACTGTAAACGCTGAGATATACTCAGGACCCATTTCAAGCTTACGGATTCGACCAACAGGAATACTCAAGGTACCTGTTGCTACCGTTGGGCTAAGCTCGTTAATAGATGCTTCGCGATCATTAGGAATTACTTTGACCCAATCATTCGCTGCAGCCAATTTAGCCTCAATTTCTTCGACAGGCAGATCCTTCTTTAACTTAATGGTAAGCGCCTGAGAGTGACAACGCATAGCACCAACACGTACACACAAACCGTCAATTGGGATTGCTTGATCTTGCGTACCGAGAATCTTGTTAGTTTCAGCACCTGCTTTCCACTCCTCACGGCTTTGGCCTGACGGCAACTGCGTATCGATATAAGGAATCAAAGAGCCCGCAAGCGGAACGCCAAACTGGTCAGTCGAGAATTCGTCTGAACGCATTTTCTCTGCTACCAACTTATCAATTTCAAGAATCGCTGACGCTGGATTGTCTAGCTGATTCGCAACCGCTTCGTTGATCTCACCCATTTGAGTAATCAATTCACGCATGTGCTTAGCGCCTGAACCTGATGCCGCTTGATATGTCATCGGTGATACCCATTCCACCAAGTCTTCCGCGAACAAACCTCCTAGAGCAAGCAACATTAGACTCACCGTACAGTTACCACCGACGAAGTCTTTCACGCCATTAGATAGTGCTTCATCGATCACGTGACGGTTAACAGGATCAAGCACGATGACAGCGTTATCTTCCATGCGAAGGGCTGAAGCCGCATCAATCCAGTAGCCATCCCAGCCACTTTCGCGCAACTTAGGGTAAACCGCTTTTGTGTAATCACCACCCTGACAGGTAATGATGAAATCCATTTGCGCCAGCTCACTCACGTCATTTGCGTCAAGCAATACTGATTCCCCCTGCCCTAGATCTGGAGCAGGTAAACCTTTTTGTGATGTCGTAAAAAACACTGGCTCAACTAAAGAGAAGTCATTCTCTTCTTGCATACGCTGCATAAGCACGGAACCAACCATGCCACGCCAGCCGACCATTCCTAACTTTTTCATTTCTATCGA
>NZ_LWFI01000264.1:0-901 GCF_001635735.1 Oleiphilus sp. HI0067 | reverse complement strand
TATCGGTCAAGAAACCAAGGGTCTCATCGAGTCAATCCGCTCGCACAGCAATCATACTCACATTTGTATGCTGACTAAGTTGGCTGATTTAAGGGGCGCCGATCAAATCAATAGTCTTGGGGCCGATAGTTATTTTCCAAAACCTGCAACGCATAATGATTTATATGACGCGCTTATGAGTATATCTATGCAGGCAGAAGAATCATACGAACGCGAAGGTGAACCCGATATCAGCAAAGAAGATCATCGTGATTACGGAGGTTTAAAGGTCTTGCTTGTTGAAGATAATCCTATCAATCAAATATTGGCTGTTACCTTACTTGAAGGGCTTGGTTTAAGTGTTGAGGTCGCGAATCATGGTGTTGAAGCGCTTGAGAAAATGAGCAACGAACCAAGCTATGGCATGATCTTCATGGATTGCCAAATGCCCGAGATGGATGGATATGAAACAACTCAAAACATAAGAAAAGGTGAATGTGGAGAGTCTTATAAAGATATACCAATAATCGCGATGACCGCGAACGCTATCGATGGTGATCGCGAAAAATGCCTAGAAGCGGGTATGTCGGACTATATTACTAAGCCAATAGATACAGATATCCTTCACGATCGCGTTGCTCATTGGTTTGCTCAAATAAATAAGTAGTTAACACGCTAGCGCTACAAAAATATCTTTGAAATAGAAAAAACAGCCTTGTTTCTCATTCCTTTGTGTAAGCAATCGTTACAATAGCCCGCTGTTTTACTTCGATATTGGACGATTGATGAAGCGTAGTTTATTTCATGCCCTCCTTTTTTGCTTAGGGTTTCTCTCATTAAGTGCTAATGCGGACGAACGAAATGCCTATGGCCTAGGTGTTACATACGAATCAGGCATATATCAGGGGCAAGATGGGTACAC
>NZ_LWFI01000263.1:0-819 GCF_001635735.1 Oleiphilus sp. HI0067 | reverse complement strand
ATGTTCAGCTTGAATGTCCTCCACACGAAGTTGACTACAAAAACTTTGATATTGAAGAAGAATATCGCGGTGATTGGGATAAATTTGACGTTTGGCAATATAAGTCAAAAGTTGATGAAACCGTTATCCGTGCTTATTCGATGGCGAACTATCCGGAAGAGAAGGGTGTTGTTAAATTCAACATTCGTATCGCTTCTCCACCTCCGGGAACTGATCATCCACCAGGACAAATGTCTTCTTGGGTCTTCGACTTGAAGCCGGGAGATAAAGTAACTGTATACGGTCCATTTGGTGAGTTCTTTGCGAAAGAAACCGAAGCTGAAATGGTATTCGTTGGTGGTGGTGCTGGTATGGCGCCAATGCGTTCGCATATTTTTGATCAGCTCAAACGTATCGGCTCTAAACGTAAGATGTCGTTCTGGTATGGTGCTCGTTCATTGCGCGAGATGTTCTATCAAGATGAATATGATGCGCTTGCTGCAGAGAATGACAACTTTGAATGGCATGTGGCACTTTCTGATCCTCAGCCAGAGGACAATTGGGAAGGCTACACAGGCTTTATTCATAATGTTCTTCTTGAGAACTACTTGAAAGACCACCCAGCGCCCGAAGATTGCGAGTTCTACATGTGTGGGCCTCCAATGATGAACGCTGCGGTTATCGAGATGTTGAAAAATCTCGGGGTCGAAGATGAAAATATCATGTTAGACGATTTCGGTGGCTAACTGACCTCATAATAAAAAATGCCAGACTTTGTTCTGGCATTTTTGTTTTATGGTTATGGAAATCGAGAGAATGAGGATGTTTTGTTGATACTTC
>NZ_LWFI01000262.1:0-650 GCF_001635735.1 Oleiphilus sp. HI0067 | reverse complement strand
TGATCTCTGTGCTGATCAATTAGAGCCAAAGAGCGGGCTGCCTTATCGTCAATTGATAAATCAATTACCGACAAGGCAGAATTTAGAAAAGGTTCCTTTTTAGCCCAGGAACCATATTCTCAGGCTAGCTACGCAAGAGTTGTACTAACTTAGCGGTTGAAGGGTCTAGAGCATCTATCTTGTTTTTCTCGGCTTCCTGAGTGAGCAAAGGAAACAACTCTTTTTCTAATACCTTACCTAACTCAACGCCCCATTGATCAAATGAATTGATGCCCCATATTTGACCTTGAACAAACACTTTGTGTTCGTACAAGGCAACTAGAGCACCGATAGACTCGGGGCTAAACATCTCAACAAGTAGCGTATTACTAGGCTTGTTACCCGCGATCACCTTATGCGGTGCGATACGTCGCGCTTCCTCTGGTGCAACACCTTTATCTAGAAGTTCTTGCTCTGCGTTCTTTCGCGATTTTCCAACCATTAGCGCGCGACTTTGAGCTAGACAGTTGCCAAGTAAGTGAGCGTGGTTATCACGTACGGGATAAGGACTGTTTTTCGCAATGATGAAATCGATAGGAACGGCGCCTCGTCCCTGATGGAATAATTGATGATAAGCATGTTGTCCGTTGGTGCCCGCTCCACCGAATAGC
>NZ_LWFI01000261.1:0-1168 GCF_001635735.1 Oleiphilus sp. HI0067 | reverse complement strand
ACCAGAAATAAAAAAATCATAAGGGTAGATTAGGGGTATGGAATTTCAGACTCGCTTCATTCGGCATGAAGATCGGCGTATTGCACGTCAGGCTCTTAGCGGTAAACATGGTTTCCGAGCGAGCGTTCTAATGCCAGGGGGGCAAATCGAGGCCTCCCTAAATGACTTTTCTAGTATTGGTTTCGCAATCAATATTCCTCATCATAGCCAGCATAATCTGCAAGTAGGTGGGCCTGTCTCATTGAGAGTGAGTCCAATGATTGGTTACGAATATGATTTACGTGGCATTGTCATTGATATTCGCTCCGATCGACAGCAAGGAACTAAGGTCTCAGCGGTCATAGAGCATGAGCAGAGTAATCCACATGGTAATTTTCAACCGATATTACTCAACGCAGAACAAAGCTTAAAAGGCCAGCTTGTTCATCCCTTTGCTTACAAGCAAAGTTCATACTTCGAAGTAGAAAGTTTATCGCTTCATGGTTTTGTCGCTTCAAATATTAATTCTGACTTCACTCTTTTCGATGGTATGCGAGTGGAATTTAGTTTGGGGACAGTTCACGGCTTACAAAAGGTCTTTGGTACGGTGAGTAATATTGGCCTAACCGAAGAGAATTTGATTCGTTGTTTTATTGCCGTGGATGAGTTTTCACCGAGTGCTCAACGAGAATTATCGCAACACTGTTTTCACTTTGCTCAAAAAACGCCTCAAGAAATTTCTCTTTCTGGAATAGAGGCAAATCATGTCCAGAATTTCGTTCAGTATCGTTTTGTTGAAACACAGGCAGAATACGAAGCGGTTTTAAAGCTTCGCCGTAAGTCATATGCAAGGCTGGGACTCTGCGATAAAGACGAGCCAATTGCGCGATTTGCACTCGAGCAAGATGCATATGGACGAATATTGATCGCATTCCATAATGCGCGTGTTATTGGTTCAGCTCTGCTCGTTTTTGGCGAGCGTAATGCAAAGCCTTTAGAGCTTGAGTCGGTGTTACCCGCGACAAGTTTTTCTGTATTGCCTGATTACCAGCAGATTATGGAAATTACGGAAGTCTGTATTGAGCGACATTATCAAGATACTGATGTTTTGCAGGGTGTATTTGAAAACATGTATCGAGAAGGGCTGACGGCAGGCAAAAACTACATACTGGTAGGAAGTCCTCCAGAG
>NZ_LWFI01000260.1:0-679 GCF_001635735.1 Oleiphilus sp. HI0067 | reverse complement strand
AGCGGTTGGAGTTGCGGCAGATATGGGCGTATGGATGGTAAATGTGCATGCGAGCGGTGGCCAAAGAATGATGGAAGCATGCGCTGAGAAGTTGAGTGCCTATTCAAGTCGCCCCTTATTGATTGGCGTGACTGTACTGACAAGTATGGAGCAAGCGGATCTTGCCGGCGTAGGGATAGATGTTCCGCCGCTAGAGCAGGTTATGCGTTTGGCATCTTTAACGAAAGACTCTGGTCTCGATGGCGTGGTATGTTCATCTCAAGAAGCGAGTCAGTTAAAGCAGTCGTTAGGTTCTGAGTTTAAGTTAGTTACGCCAGGGATTCGTCCTGCAACGGCTGATAAAGGCGATCAGAAGCGTATTATGACTCCTCAGCAAGCGTTAGAAGCGGGCTCTGATTACTTAGTGATAGGTAGGCCTATTACGCAAGCTCAATCGCCATTAGAGGCTTTAGAGAGCATCTTGGCGTCGATTCAGGCGTAATACTAATGGAAGAAATCGTTTACTATCTTGAGATGCATACACCGCCTGCTTATGTAATGACCACTGCAGATAGCGAATATGTATTGGAAGAAGTAAAACATAACCAAGCACCGTTCAATCAATTCCTGTATTCGTTTGTAGGAAAGGCGTGGGATTGGACTGATCGCTTGGTTTGGACAGATCAACAATGGTTTGATT
>NZ_LWFI01000259.1:0-1104 GCF_001635735.1 Oleiphilus sp. HI0067 | reverse complement strand
TGGCGGTGAAACCTTCAAGAGAAGGTTCGTCAATTGGTGTATCAAAAGTGAGTGAGCAGTCTCAGCTAGATGCCGCTTTACAAAGTGCCTTAGCGCTTGATCAAGAAGTCATTCTTGAAGCGTGGGTAGATGGCAAAGAATTTACAGTCGGCATTTTAGGAGAAGAGACTCTTCCAGTTATTGGTCTGAAGACGACAGCGACGTTTTATGACTACGAGGCAAAGTATAAATCTGATGAAACTGAGTACTTTTTGCCAAGTCGTTTGAGTCCAGAAGATGAGCAACACATTGCGTCATTATCGCAACAAGCATTCGATGCCTTGGGATGTGAAGGTTGGGGTCGAGTGGACGTGATGCAAGATCGAAATGGCAAGTTTTGGTTATTAGAAGTGAATACGATTCCAGGGATGACTGATCATAGTTTGATACCTATGGCTGCAAGGCATAAAGGAATAGAAATGCCTGAGTTGGTAACAGAAGTATTAAAACAAACTTTGCATGTTGGAGGCTTAGCGTGAGTGCGGCAACCATGAGTAAATCCACAATGGATATGAAAGCAAAATCGAGTAGTACACGCCAAATATTGACAAATCAGGGTGTTTGGAAGGCTTATTGTGTTGCGGCGGCGCTGTCAGTATCAGTCGTCATATTTGCCTATTTCAGCGATCAGATTGCTGGGGTGGTTGATCAGCCAATAGAGCATTTCGAGGTGTCTAGTTCATTCAATGAGTTGAGTAAACATGATGTATCAAATGTGCTCGAACCTTTTATTGGGCAGAGTTTTTTCTCGATTGACATTCAGCAAATTCAAAAAGAATTAGAAGCCTTGGCATGGGTTGAATCTGCAGTGATTCATCGTAAATGGCCAAGTGCGGTTGGTGTGCAAATTCAAGAGCAAATTGCCGTGGCTAACTGGGGGCATGAGTCTTACTTAAATAGCAAAGGGGAAGTGTTTACTCCCTCAACAACTGAGCGAGCTGATGGCCGTCCATTATTTAATGGTCCTGAATCGGCAAGCTTAAGAACTCGAACAGAAATGCTTCCTTACATGGCCGACATTGAAAGCAGGTTAATGGCGTGGGGGCTTAGTGCTGACCAGTTAGT
>NZ_LWFI01000258.1:0-721 GCF_001635735.1 Oleiphilus sp. HI0067 | reverse complement strand
GAAAAAACCACAGCGGGTTCATAAGGTTTGAACCGGCGCTAGGTCTCTGACGTATCACTAACCTCACTATTACTATGTAAAGGGGTTGAAGCTTTGAGTCAGACACAACAAAATCAAACACCATCAAAGTCGCAAAATAATCAAAGCGTTAACGAAGCGAAGCGTTTGCCTTGCAGAGGTTGCACACCTTCTTGCTCAAATTATTCTAAATGCGATGGTAGACCATGGCGCATGGAACCAAGCGTTTAAATCTTGATAACTCGTCTTTCTTGAGAGAGCAGTCATTGTGTCAGGAAGCATCTTGAGCGAGTTGGCGTTACAATATGCTTTTGCATACAACGTTGCTTGCTTGAGAGCTAATTTTGAACTCACTCGAAGTCCTGTCTGAATGGGATAGTCTTCCCTCCAAATCTTTTACTAGAGAAAGCCATGTCGATGAGTTGGCGATTAGCTGTGACTGCTCAGGCTTGTTTAATCTTCTGTTGTCTCATCTTTCTATTACGCTTCCGTATCGACTTTCACGGCCCAAAGCAGTGCATTACTTTAATCTTCTGCAAGAGATTGGTTCAAACAAAATAAGTACGCTAAAGCCTGGACATTTGCTCGCATGGCGAAAAGATGTGTTGCCAAGTTCTGGAGATACTGGCCATGTGTTGATGCTGGAGAGCGAGCCAGTCCTATTGAGAGATAAGGTTTATTCAGTAAGTGTGTATGACGCGAC
>NZ_LWFI01000257.1:0-10207 GCF_001635735.1 Oleiphilus sp. HI0067 | reverse complement strand
AGACGGAAAGAACGACACACAAACTAATCGCTTCGCTCTTATTTCATTAAGCGATAAAGAACTCGAAGAAGAATGTATTTACCAAGCTTTTAAATGTGTAAATGCCTTAGACATCAACATTCTTACCTATACCCCATCGCTATTACATTACGACTATAAAATACTGCGACAGATTAGCGTGCATATGACAAAGCCCGCTACCTACACGAATTTATCGCAAAGTTTAGTATCGGCTTTAAACAAAGGCATTACCTCAGACCATGCCGAGGAATATGCTCTGCCTCATTTTGCGAATAATGCGACGATTCTGGCCGTCGATGACAATGAAATGAACTTGAGCCTGGTTAAGGCGCTCGTAAAAGAAATGGGCATTGATATTGATTTAGCCGATAGTGCTGAGCAAGCAATCGATTTATGTAAGAAGCAATATTACCCACTTATTCTGATGGATATTCAAATGCCGGACATGGATGGCATTGAAGGCATGAAGCGTATCAAAACCCTTAGTAATTATTACGATCACAACCAAATCATAGCCCTGACTGCTTTTGCCCTACCAAATGAAAAGGATGCATTCATTGAGCAAGGTTTTGTAGATCTATTGACCAAACCTTTAAACGAGCAAAAACTCGCTGAGACCATTAAAAAGTATCTGCCCGAACTCGCGATTGAAAACCCGGTGCAAGATGAACCGAAAGTTTCCGCTGAAATACAAGCTTTCAATTGGAATGAAGCGGTATACCTCTGCAATAACAATTCGGAACTCGCGAAAGACTTTACCAATAATCTAATCGCCGTATTGCCCAGCACTCGTTCGGACTTGGAAATGGCAATGGAGAATAACGACACGGAACAACTTGGACATTACGTGCATAAACTGCATGGTTTGAGCTTACTTTGTGGCACACCAAAGTTAAGACACGCAGTAAAGCAGGCAGAAATCGCCATCAAAACTGAAGAGCCCGCCAACATCGTATTGCTAAAAACACAACAAACCATTCAAGCAATTAATGAGTTAGAGTTTTGGTTTGAAAGTACAGATGACTTTTCAGCCTCACAACAAAACGAGTCCGAGATAACAGAAAGCTAAATTAAAAAAACACGACAAGTTCAAGCGCAAACCTTTCGCCTCGTGCTATGATCAATTTTTGTATTTAGTCAGAATTCTGTTGCCTTCGTATGTCATCTAAAACTGTACGGTACGCTCTTCTTCTCTCATCAATTATCACTCTGAACGCGTGTGGTATCGCTGGTCCAGGCGGGGGCGGCGGTTCCACTTTCAACAAACCTTCTACTGACCCAGCAAGAGATGTCGTCACTGCTGCGATTACTGTTGAAGGCACTGCCAGAATGCATCAACGCGGGTTCTCATCGAACACTGCACCTATTTTGGTGGACGATAACATTCCGTGCGGAAATATTTCTGTTGTTCGGCTCGACTTTGATATGACGGAATTTAGAGTGTCATCTAGTTTTCCGGAATACGCATCAGTAAAGCGATCTGAGACGGGAAAAGAAAATGCCCCCGGGTGTAAGCTGGAATTCGAAACGAATTTCGAGCCCCAAATCGATCACGTGGTGCGGGCTGAATATCAAAATGGCGATGTACTTTACGCACCATTGCGACGTGTAGAAAGTGTAGATCAATCAATTACCGTCGGCTTTGGTACTCACTTGGCTGTTGAGCGTTTCTTCGACAAGATCAACTCTCGTGATGAATTAAACAAACATCGGCCGTGCTCTGGCGTCAATCCTGATTGTGAAACGCAACACCGCGCTAAATCGCGTCTACTTTCATTTATTTCTGATACCGCAAGAATTTATGAATACGACGATTTAATTCAACCATCCCAAGAAGCAGATGAAGTCCTAGCATTATTGCGAGGCGAATCAGATTTAATGATTCATATTGATACTGCGGTTGGTGAAATTATTCGAGAAGACTCCCCTATCGCAAAAGGGACTGTACGAGAGTCATATGACACGGAGCTCAACCCAGAAATAAATGGCACTGAAATATACGAGAGGCTGCGACCCGCTTTGACTTTCAACTCACTAATTTTCGGCATGGGATTTATTGAAGATCTCGAGAATGATTCGCGTTACAACAAACTTTTAACATTAAGTACAGATTTAGGTAGCGGTGACGATAGCCAATCCTTCCCGCAACTAATCAATAATTCTTTCTATCTAGATTTTCGTTACGATGACTTACTACCCAACATTCCTATACGAATGTCTACGCTTCGCTTCAAAACAACGAATGTCACCGCTACTACAGAGCCGAATCGCCCTGAGAATCGTTATAGGTATTTCACAACCGAACTAGAAACAGATGAAAACGAGGGCACGCTTGTTAACGGGACACATTTAAGCACACAGGGTTTCTTTTTGAATGACCGTGCAATTGCTCAAATCGTGACCGAACGCAACACTGGGGGCAGTCGGTTATATGGTTACGACTACAACCCTGTGTACTACAAACTCTATCGCGTCAATGAACAAGAGCCTAATACTATTTTAACGGAGCTAGACTTTGAGCCGCCGGTGGATTACGGCGATAGTCCTACTTGGCTCACCGGTGCAGGTTATGGCTTTGCAAGCATTTATGACGTCACTCAGGACAGCGCCACTCAAGAATTTGAACGTGGTGATATTGCTGAAAAACTACGTTATTTCTCTTGGGAGCTTCATGGTTTAAGAACTCCGGAAACAGTGAGTGAAGATGTTATTACAGGAGACTATGACGTTATTGAATTTGGCATTGCAATGGATACCAATACGCTCGACACAGTTCGAAAACCAGTTCAGGTTACAGCACAATTAAAAGAGTGGAGTTTAATCGGAAGAAGCGTATCAGAGAGTCAACCTAATTCACCAAGTGATTTTTATCGCACGTGGGAATTAGCGCGAGATAAAGACATGGCCTTTAGTGCGGCACAGCAACAGACTGGAGGTTTGAGCGGTAGCCGGAGCCTAGATCTCTACGAAGGCGGCAGCGGCACTCTCGATACTTTTGGATTGCTTACTCTGGGAACAGGCTCTGACCGAGCAATTGGGCATATGACTGAAAATGGCCAGCACTTAGCTTTCACAACCCGCGACACATCAAACAATAGCGCATCACGCAGCCTTATCATCGCCACTAAGGCTCGTAACGATGATATCACCCTAAGTAGCACGCCTCTTGATTTCACATTGAGTGGAAATTATTTCTATATGGATGCAGATAAGCATCGTCTAGCAAATGTAAATGAATCGCGCTTAAGTTTAGAAGAGGATGGCAGCGGCTGCAGGGCAACTCTCGGTTTGCAATCGGTATCGGTCGAGCATGACCTGAGCAGCAACGGCACGCTTTCAATGCCAGTTATTTCAAGCACGACCAACTATAACAGTGCATCATGCTCACTCGACAAAGGCCAAGTAGAAATAGTCTTCAATATCGGTGGGGATGCGTTAACACTGCGAGGTTTCGCGGCAAGAGAAGATGGCGCGACAGGCAAGACAGTCAAATTAATTAATTTGCTCTGGCTACAGGATAATGCTCTTGGACTAGTGTTCGCACAGTTAGACCAAGATCTTAGTCCGACCTTCGACAATTAGCGCATGAGCAAACCACCAGCGATCACCAAAGAAGCGTTTCGGGATAAGCTGAAACGCGCTTATAAATCTGCAGGTCGCGAAACCATCGAAAAAGCGCTGCTACTCTACTACACCATGCGCGACCCCAAAACACCTACGTGGTGCAAAGGCGTTATCACTGGGGCTCTGGCCTACTTCATTAGTTTTATCGATGGCATCCCTGATCTTACACCCGTACTAGGCTATACCGATGATTTAGGCGTCATGATTGCTGCAATCTCAGCGCTCGCAGGCCATATCACGGACGAAAACAAACAAAAGGCTGCCGACAAAGCGGAGCAAATCATTCCATAACAGCTTCTTCACCTTACAGCGGTTGATTCAGATTTCTCGGATCGCTAGACTGCGCTAAAAATAAAAGAAGAGGTATCCGATGTTCAGTTTTTTACCCGGAGTTGTTCGCGGCGTATTGATCGTTCTGATCATTATTCTTAATACCATTGTGTGTTTCCCATTCTTAATGTCGGTGGCACTTCTAAAATTTATTTTGCCACTTTCATTTCTTAGCAAAATTTGCACAAAAATCGCGATCCAAATCGCTACCTTTTGGATTGGAGTAAACAGCAGCCTATTCACTTTATTCCTAAAAATGGACTGGCATGTAACGGGGCTAGATGGGCTAAGCAAGGACGAATGGTATCTTGTTAATTGTAATCATCAGTCTTGGGCCGACATTCCTGTCGTTCAGAAAGTATTTAACCGCAAAATTCCAATGCTTAAGTTCTTCCTTAAGCAAGAACTTATTTGGGTTCCACTGCTTGGCTTATGTTGGTGGGCGCTCGATTTCCCATTTATGAAGCGATCAACGCCAGCGCAGATTAAGAAGAATCCCGAGTTAGCAGGTAAAGACTTAGAAGTAACAAGAGCAGCATGCGAAAAGTTTAAATATACGCCGGTATCTGTATTCAACTTTATGGAAGGCACCCGCCTGACACCCGAAAAGCACGCAAAACAAGATTCACCTTTTGAACACCTATTAAAACCCAAAGCGGGTGGCGCTGCATTCGTGCTAGGAAGCATGGGTGAAGTGATGCACACCATGCTAGACGTGACAGTGCTATACCCAAATAGCCCAAAAAATATCTGGGATATGTTTTGTGGAAAGGTCAGTACAGTGGTAGTGGATGTTCGAAAAGTCGACATTCCAAAGCAGTTTCTGGGTAAAGACTACACCAGTGATGCTGAATTTAAGGCTGAATTCCAAGCCTGGGTTAACGAGCTATGGGTCGAAAAAGATCAGCATATCGCAAACTTAAAAGCTCAGCACGAAAACTAAGGATTAAGAGCAAACCGATAAGGCCTTGCAAAAATTAGTTAAGAAATAGACCTAGCCTTCGCTGGGTCTTTTCATATCAGCACCAAGTAATTCAACCATCAATCCCATTTTAATACATACAATGTGAGTCTATTAACAATGTATCTTATCGAGCTCACGCCCCCCTAGATAGCAGAGATCACATGAATGATCTTGCCCAGCACCACCGTCACGAAACAAAGGTTTGAGCCAAATAGAGCTGTCTAAAACGATCAGCTACAGACAAATGATCGGGACGTATGAATGCTTGAAGTAAGACAAAGAGCCCAAGCATAGAAGAGACAAGTAAAGTATCGCCGAGTTATCCGATAGGAAAGAAAGAAACTGACATGCTTATAACTTTCATTCGCGTATAAAAAAACCGGATCGCCAAAACGATCCGGTTTTTTTATCTTTGGCTACGTGTTAACGACGCGCTGAGCGACGCAATGCAGCAGGTGTAAAGTCTTTGCTTGCAAAGGTCTTGTCGAAGTTATAGCGGCTTGGCTCCTCGTTGACCATACCATTCGCTATGTAACGACCAGATAATAAGTCGTGTACAGACTCAATAGTAGTGAGCGTAATGCTGCGATCATAGAAAGGCTTACTATGCGCTTCGGCATGACGCCATAAGTCGCCACGACCATCATAATGATCAGCAACAGCAATACCCCAAGTATCTTCATTTATGTAAAAAGTACGCTTGGAGTAGATATGACGCTCACCTTCTTTCAAGGTACCTTCAACAACCCAAACACGAGCTAATTCATAACGCGCATAATCGCTATTGAGGTGACCAGGCTTAACGATATCTGCATATGTCAGGGACTTATCATCTAGCTTGAAAGAGTTGCGAGGAATGTACATTTCCTTCTTGCCTAGAAGCTCCCAGTTGTATCGATCTGGTGCACCGTTGTACATATCAAAACCATCAGATGTACGAAGTCCATCAGCTGCTGTACCCGGACCGTCATACGCCACCTGAGGAGCACGACGAACACGACGCTGACCAGAGTTATATATCCAAGCACGACGCGGTTCAGCAACCTGATCGATGGTCTCGTGCACAAGCAAAACGTTGCCTGCTAAACGAGCTGGCGCCGTAACAACCTGCTTGAAGTAAAACATAACGTTATCGTCTTTGTTCTCAGCAAAGTCTCTCAAATCATGACGTTCAGAAAACTCTTCATAGAATTTTACTGGTTGATAAGTACCACCGGCAGTAGGAGTCACTTGAATAGAGTTACGCTCAAAACTACCACCACGTGCACGCAAAATATGGTTCCAAATAATTTCTAAAGCACTATCTGGGATTGGGAACGGAACAACACCTTGCACATTAGAAAGTGCGTTACCATCTTTAATCAGTTGAGCGTTTGCGGCATTCGCTTTCGCATACTCAACTACATCATCCGTATATGCTGCTGTACGATGAGATGTATAGACAGGGATGGTATAGGTGTCGTAATTGTTGAGCATCGCCTTTTGGCCTTCACTCAACTTATCCGCATATTCGCCAACATTCGCTTTTGAGATCACGAACAAAGGCTTTTCATCAGCAAAAGGGTCAACATAATCGCCGCCAGCTGTGTATCCCGCAGGAGATGTCGTTAAACCACCTGTCCATGCAGGAATCGAGCCGTCAGCATTGCCGGCTTTTTCTGCACCAATTGGTGTTAGATCACCACCGAGCTCCTTTGCAAACGCTGAGGAGCTAGCAATTGCAGCTGACATAATACCAACTGCTAATAAAGATTTTTTAAGTCTCATTAAATATAACCTCGTTAAATCCGGTTGCGTCCAGACTAGCGATTAACTTAGAAAGAATAAGAAACACTGAGAGATACGTTGTCACGATCACTTAGCGGGTTCAAACGAGTATTTCCGAAGTATGTTGTATAACCTAACTTCGCTTGATATTGATTAAGGTAGTCGGCTGCAACTGAAAGTCCAATGGTTTGACGACCTTCAATGAAGTTCGCACCTGGAGCCGGAGCATAACCATCTACATCGTGAGAATAAGAGAGCGTTGGCGTTAAGTTCACACCAGCGAAGACGTCATTATATGTTAATGCCGCACGCGCTCGATAGCCCCATGACAAGTCAGTTGTGTAACCTTCGTTGTCGCATACACCCTGAGGCGTCTGTGATTGGCAATACTGAAGAGGGGTAAATACATCAGTTGGATCACCATCAACAGAAGGCAAGCCAAAACCAGCTTGGTCATAACGACCATATCGGATTTCGGTTACGTCTGGTAGATCGTGCACATAGGTCGCACCAATTTCGCCCACAAGCGCTAGACGGCTTGCACCCAAAACTTGGTCAATAAACGAGATACCCGTGAATTGTAATTGCGACACATTATAGCGATCAAAACCTTGCGTTGACTGACCTGCGAAACTCGAAAAATCTGCATCGGTAATGGAGCCATCGTTATTGGAATCAGAGACTCTTCTTTGAAATACAGGAGAATAAGCATCGCCGATAGCAGCAAACAGAAGATCCTGTGAGTTGAACTGCAATGGCATATCTTCTTTAAAGCTATATTCACCGCTCAAAGACACGCCACCCGGGGTGGTTGTATTGAAGCTAATACCGTAAAGTTTAATGTCTTCAGCATATTCAATCTGATATTCCGCCGTAGTAGGAGCGCCAACTTGAGAAGCTTTACCACTCACATTAGGGAAACGGCTATGGTACTGAATGTAGTAAAAACCAAATTCGGTATCATTCAGTTCAGGCACATACCAACGTACCGCCGCACCATACTGATCAGTATCTGGCGGAAGAATATCGCCACCACGACTGACTGCAAGACCACTTAGTTGGTTTTCATTTTGCGGGCGTTGGTTTGCTGCATACACAGGACCACAACCATCTGCCACGTAGTCAACGCTTGAGAAGAACGTGCCACAATCGTCAATGCGTGTCTTTTCATATTCCAATTGGACAAACGCTTCTAAGCTGACGTTTTCAGTCAAACCTAACGAAGAATACAACATATTCACTGGCAACAAGGCATCTTTAATTTCGGCACCCGGCGCTCTAAACGCTGGCAAATCAACTGGGTTAATCACGTTAATACCGTTGATAATAAAGGTAGACTCACCCCAACTCACAACTTGCTTGCCCGCTTTAACACTTAAAGGCATGTCACCCAAATAGAAGTCACCAAAGACATAAGCATCCATTAGCTCTATATCGGATGCATTATCTTGACCGTCTTTACTCAAAGTACGTGTCGGGTTAACACCATCATTCGCAAACTTCTCATCTTCAAGAACAAAGTCATACCAATAACGCACTCTCGCAAAAGCACCAAAGCTATCGCCTTGAATTAAGAAATCAGTGCTACCTTTAATGGTTTCAGAGAAGGTATCGCCTTTCTCGAAGTTTAGGTTGCCATCATCACTGTTAATTGAGGCGCCCAAGGCTTCATATTTTGCCCCTGAAGAGGCGTAGTAACCGTTACCCAAACCAACGTTATATGGATGGGGATCTTCTAAACGCCAACTCGCACCTGCAGACAAGGTGGTATCAATACTGGCTTCATAATCACCAATGTAGAACTGAACAGCAGAAGTTGGTGTAGAGAATGCAGCCGCAACAGCAAGAGCCAATGGCATCTTACGCATTTGTCGCGACAACTGTATTTTTTTTGTCATCGAACGCTACTCCGTAATTTCAGTCGCAATACTTGCGACGTAGTACTTTTCTAACCTGAGCAGGGGTAAAAAAGGCTAGGAAAATCTTTCATAGTTTTAGTCAGCCTACAACAAGTATTCGCTCGGCAGACTTAGTCCATTAAAAAAAGCATAGACACAATTTTGATATTCGCCCAATTTAAAAAATTTTTTTTTCAATCGCTTACCGAACTTTGTGATCTCGTACGAAAGAAGTCCAAAAAAGGCTCAAAACGAAAAGGGCAAAACACACAATCAGTGAACTAATCCAAAAAAGATTTGCGTAACCTGACTCTTCAACCAACGCAGCAATGACAAAAGCACCAACAAAGCCACCTAAACCAAATCCAAGACTGCTATATAAAGCTTGCGCCCTTCCTTGGTTCTTGGCGTGAAAATGCTCATGCACAAAACGGATAGAAACCGCATGCATAGCACCAAATGAAAAAGCATGAAGCAACTGTGCAATAACGAGCACAAGAACATACTCGCTTGCTCCAGCTATCATCGCCCATCGCAGTGCGCTAAATAAAAGAGCGATGCCCATAATCAGAGGCACTGCATGTTTACGATGCCAATGGTGCATAACAAAAAACAGCGCAACTTCGGCAATAACTCCCAAGGCCCAAAAAATACCAATGCTCAGCTTGTCATAACCGAGTTGCTCCATATACAAACTAAAGTAGGAGTAATAAGCCGCATGTGAAAACTGAAGCAAAAAGCAAATTACGAAAAATAAGTAAGCGCGATTGCGCTTCAGATCTTCACTCAGAGAATGAGATATCTCATGGCCTTGTTGTGCCACTGGCTCATCAAAGCGCATACACGTAGATAACGCGATACCCGACATAATAATTAACAGCGCTATGGGAAATAGCCCAACCCCGCGTTCTTCAAAAATATATCCAAGCGCAATAACCACAACAACAAAACCAATAGAGCCCCAGACTCTGACCAAACTGTAGCGATCAACATCAGCACCCAGGTTATGTAAGGTAATAACTTCAAACTGCGCCAAGATGGCATTCCAAAAAAAGCTGAACGCAATAATCATCAATGCGTAATACCAAAAGCTTTCAGCAAAGAAAAATCCGAGGTAAGAGACCAGCGTTAAAAATGCACCGAGTCTTATTAGCAACAAACGCTTTTGTGTGCGATCTGCGATCAAACCCCAAACATTAGGAGCAATCACTTTCGTCGCCATCAACAAGCCCGTCAGCTGACCGATTTCTGCAGCTGAAAATCCTTCACTTTCTAAAAACAGCCCTAGATAAGGCGCCATCACTCCAAGTAATGCGAAGTATACGAAGTAAAAAACGGAAAGTTTGACCTGCAGCATGGGTAAGTGTTTGTAATCGCTTGAATTGTTATAACAAGTTGATTAGCTTATCACTGCTCTGAAAAGGGCGCGCACATAATTATAAAAATTATTAAAACTATTAGTCTTAACAATAAATAAGCAAACAGATTAAGTTTGCCTTTGGAGATGTCCCTTATGAAACTAATCACTGCAGTGATTAAGCCATTTAAGTTAGAAGACGTTCGCACCGCTTTAACTGACATTGGCTTAGCGGGTATGACCATC
>NZ_LWFI01000256.1:0-898 GCF_001635735.1 Oleiphilus sp. HI0067 | reverse complement strand
CATAAGAAGATGGTTGAAATGATCAGCAGCGGTGAAGAGCTGCCGGTTGATCTAACTGGTCGCTTTATTTATTACGTCGGGCCGGTTGACCCTGTTCGTGATGAGGTTGTTGGTCCAGCGGGTCCGACCACTGCGACGCGTATGGATAAATTTACGCACACGATGCTCGAGAAAACAGGCTTGCTTGGAATGATTGGTAAAGCAGAGCGCGGACAAGTAGCAATTGACGCAATCAAAGAGTTCGGATCAGTTTATTTGATGGCCGTGGGCGGCGCTGCGTACCTAGTTTCTAAGGCTATTAAGAACGCTGAGGTGGTCGCATTCCCTGAACTAGGTATGGAAGCGATATACGAATTTGACGTTGTCGATATGCCGGTTTCTGTTGCGGTAGATGCATTGGGTACGTCTGTTCATCAGACTGCGCCTGTTGAATGGCATGACAAGATCATTTCTGCCAAATCGGTATAAGGTCCTGATGCGTACTGCTATTGTTTTGTCATGCTCAATAGGAGGTATATATGTTAAGTAAAGAAACTTGTGAGGCGTGTCGTGCAGACGCGCCTCGTCTTTCTGACAATGAGATCAAAGACTTGTTATCTGAAGTTGATGGTTGGGAAGTCATTCATGAAGAGGGGCAAAATCGCCTTCATCGTGTTTTTAAAGTATCAAATTTTGTTAAAGCGCAAGAATTCGCCAATTCGATAGGTGATTATGCTGAGCAGGTTGGGCATCATCCTAGGCTTATTGTGGAGTGGGGGTGTTTAACGGTGACGTGGTGGTCTCACAAAATTGGAGGTCTGCATAGAAATGATTTTATCTGTGCAGCAAGAACGAGCGAGTTGCTTGGTCAATAGTTGCGTTTGCTCTGCTCGGTTTAAGCCGACTGTATTGGAATTGA
>NZ_LWFI01000255.1:0-888 GCF_001635735.1 Oleiphilus sp. HI0067 | reverse complement strand
CGTAGGATGAGTGACGCCAATTAAAAATGGATAAAGCGAGGACTGTTTGAGAGAGCGTAGCGAACGAGTCCTGCAGCGCCATTTTTAACCAGTCACGAATGTACCCGCAGGGCCGAAGAGCAGGTACGCATTTCTTTGGTTCTTTCTTGTGCGAGCAAGAAAGAACATAAACGGATTAGAAGTATTGAATTTAAGATTAACGAGAGTTTGAAAATAAACAGCTCAACTTAAAAGCTTCTTCAAGCGACCTTTAGGTCAAAACAAAAACCTCATCTTGAAGCATTCCCCAGCTGTTCTAAACTGCTACTTAGCCAAACTAAATAGAATCCAAACCAAATTAGCTAGCCGACTATTATGAAATCAAAGCACCTTCTTAGTTACTTCTTCATAAGCCTCTTCGTCATTGGTTGTGCCACGATTGCACAACATCAACTTGATCAACAATGGGGTGAACCCGAGGTACAAAATCGTGAAGTCGCTGAATATCAGCAAGGTGTCCCAGAATATCATCGCGATATTCAGCCCATCTTTGATAAGCGTTGTGTCAGTTGTCATGCTTGTTATGACGGTCCATGTCAGTTGAAGTTGTCGTCATATGACGGGCTTGATCGTGGCGCGAGTAAAGAGTTGGTATATGACGGGGCTCGTATCGTAGCGGCTGAGCCCTCCCGTCTTGGTGTCGATGCAAAAACAACCGAAGAGTGGCGTGCGCGGGATTATTTTCCTGTATTGAATGAGCGTGCGCAAAATCCTGTCGCTAATGTGCAGGGCAGTTTGCTTTTAAAAATGTTGGAGCAAAAGCGTCAGCATCCGCTTCCGCAAACGGCGCAACTTGACCCAGATGTATTCGATTTCTCAACAGATCGTGCGCAAGAGTGTCCAACAATT
>NZ_LWFI01000254.1:0-665 GCF_001635735.1 Oleiphilus sp. HI0067 | reverse complement strand
ATGCGGCGCATGATCGGTTGCAATAATATCAATCACATCATCACGCAAAGCCCGCAATATGGCGTTTCGATCACTAGCCTTCTTAATTGCTGGATTACACTTTATTAGGTTACCTTTCTGAGCATAATCCTCTTCGCTAAACCAAAGATGATGAACGCAAGCCTCGGCAGTAATGTGTTTCGTTTCGACTGGGCCTGACGCAAAGAGACTAAGCTCTTTCTCTGTTGTGATATGCAAAACATTTAACTGCGAGCCAAACTTCTTCGCCAATCCAACGGCATAAGATGAAGAGGCATAACAGGCTTCATCATCTCTAATAATTGGATGGTCATGAATCGTAATTTCACGCCCCAAATCTTCGATTCTCTTTAGGTTTCGATCCATGACAGGCCCTCTTTCGCAATGCGTGGCAATAAGCACGGGGCATTCACGAAAAATAGCATCTAATGCATTTTGATCCTCAACAAGTAAGCTACCTGTCGATGCCCCCATAAACACCTTAACGCCACAGGTGGTCTTGGGGTCTACACGTTTAATTTGCTCTAAGTTGTCTTCGGTCGCACCTAGGTAAAAGGAGTAATTAGCGAGCGAGTTTCTCATTGCAATATCATGCTTGTCTTGCAAGGCCTCTATGGTCGTAGTGGCCGGGCTAACATTCGGCATTT
>NZ_LWFI01000253.1:0-767 GCF_001635735.1 Oleiphilus sp. HI0067 | reverse complement strand
AAGTGATATGGCGACCCGGAGCCGACAACAGTGGAGTCATTGAAGCGCGTCTAGAGCGCAGCACTCTACTGCAAAGGCCTGATAACTACGGCCAACTTAAGCCAGTCGCATCGAATATTGATCGCATACTCATTGTCGTTGCGCTTGAACCAACACCTTTCGCCAACCTCATTGACCGCTATCTTGTGGCCGCCGAAACAACGGGCATTGAGCCAGCCATTCTGTTCAACAAGAGTGATTTGATTACCGATGATAATCGGGACTTTATTCACGGCTTGATGGATACATACAAAGCGCTCGGCTATGAAGTATTGCTCACCTCAGCAAATGACGAACAAGACTGTAGTGAAACACTCTTAAGCTGGCTATCGAATCACACAAGTGTGTTTGTAGGGCAATCTGGTGTTGGTAAGTCTTCACTTATTCGCACCATTCTCGGTGATCAATCTATTCGCGTTGGTGAACTCTCAGAAAACACACGAAAAGGCACCCACACCACTACGACCGCTAAATTATTTCACCTCCCACAAGGTGGCCGTTTAGTGGATTCACCAGGAATTCGAGAGTTTGGACTCTGGCACATCACAGAGGCTGAACTACTTGAAGGCTTCACAGAGTTCAGGCCCTTCATTGGTTATTGTAAATTCCGCGACTGCAAACACGAGCAAGAACCTGGATGCGCAATTCAACAAGCGTTAGAAGAAGGTAAAATTTCAGAAACCAGAATGCAGAGTTATCGCCATATCTTGTCTACACTAGACGACATA
>NZ_LWFI01000252.1:0-701 GCF_001635735.1 Oleiphilus sp. HI0067 | reverse complement strand
TTGCGACCAGTGTTGCACGCAAAGGTGCAGGGTAGCCTTCTACGGTTAGATTTGGATTGGCTGGGTCAAGGAAGTCGGCTAGAGACTGAAAGTCCATCCACTCGGTTGCGCGCTGTTCGTCTAGGCTGGTTTGATCTAGATCTACACACTTAATGTCGGTAAAGCCGGCGCGTCGAAGCCATAGTTCTAAGGTTGGAACGCTTGGAAGATACCAAACATTTCGCATCATAGCGTATCGGTCCTCTGGCATTAATGAATAGCCAAGTTCGCCTTCGACTACTAATGTCTCTAATACGAGCTCGCCACCAGGTTTCAACGCCCCTTTAAGTTCATAAAGGTGGTCGATAGGTGACTTACGATGGTAAAGCACCCCCATCGAAAATACGGTATCAAAGTGTTCTAGTTGAGGGTGGACGTCCTCCATCTTTATCGGTAGTAAATGTATCGGTGCATCTCGGCCACAATACTTCTTAATTGCGTTGAATTGCATTAGGAATAGATAGCTGGGGTCAATGCCAATAACGCGGTTTGCTCCCTCACCAAGCATTCTCCAACAGTGATATCCTGAGCCACATCCCACGTCCAATACATTTTTATTCGCGAGCGGACTAATATGAGGACTAACTCGGTCCCATTTCCAATCAGAGCGCCATTCGGTATCAATGTGAGTATTGAATAATTCAAATGGGCCTTTTCGCCAT
>NZ_LWFI01000251.1:0-966 GCF_001635735.1 Oleiphilus sp. HI0067 | reverse complement strand
CACATGAGCAGAGACATTAAGTCTGCAAAGGTTCCCATCCAAGCAGGAAGCCCCGGTTTGCATTCTTCGCACTCATGTTCTTGATCAGACATGTGCGCGTTAACCTGTTTCTGCTTCAGTTTCACGCGCACCTTCGGGAAGGTAATTACGCAACATCATTTCTATTACTCGAGGATTTTGGCCAGCCTGAATCGCCATCACCGCATCAATCGACATGCTCTTGATAAGATTCTCTTCTGTCATCCTAAGTTTTAGCTTGTCAGCGAAAGGTATGGCTACCATGTTAGCAAGCATTGCGCCGTAAAGTGTGGTTAACAAGGCAACAGCCATTGCTGGACCGATGGATTTAGGGTCATCCATGTTCGATAGCATTGCGACAAGACCTATTAAAGTACCGATCATGCCCATCGCCGGCGCTACATCTCCTAAAGCTTCCCAAACTCGGGCGCCCGTTTTGTGGCGCTCTAAGGTCTGCGCTTTATCTTTACTCAATAACGAACGCACAACATCTGCATCATGCCCGTCTATCAACAAGCCAATCCCTCTTTTCAAGAAGTTGTTGTCCATCTCTTTGCCTTCCAAAGCGAGCAAACCACCTTTACGGGCTTCTTCAGCCAACTCTTTGATCACACCGATTAACTCTTCCGGTGAATCAAGCTTAAACATAAAGGCCTTTGCCACGGTTTTCACTGCACCTAAAAATTGTGCGAGAGAAAATTTCATTAAGCACACGAGTAGTGAGCCAACTAACACAATTAGTACAGAAGGAATGTCGAAAAACATCCCTACAGAGCCACCCAACACCATTGCAAAAGCAATAATGGCGAATCCTCCGATNAATCCTATTAGGGTTGCGAGATCCAAATGAAGAACCCTCTTCTCTCATATATGGTTGATATTTCAGTTATTGCAGGGCGAAATTAGGTTCAACGAGGAACAATGAATCGTTATACTTAAACCCAGCTT
>NZ_LWFI01000250.1:0-2232 GCF_001635735.1 Oleiphilus sp. HI0067 | reverse complement strand
ACTAAAACGCGTTCTCTCACCACTACTGTCTAGGAACAGGGCGTCGCGCATCGAAGTCGTTTCATAGCGAATATCGCTATTAAATTGTTCGAATTGAAGATAGGGCTGTAAGGATGAAGCTCCCGAAAAATTAAGCGCTTTCTCGGCAATACGCTGACCTTGCGCTCCCTCATAAATGACTTGCGATTGAACATACTCGCCTTGCTTTGAGAGCTCTACATAATGACGTTCAACGTACAACAGCTCGTTGCTATCAATATCATAAGCTTTGCCGATGAATCTAAGTTGATCTGCAAAAGCCACAGACGTATAGACTGCACCAAGCATCAACAGAAAAAGGAATTTTGTTCTTCGAAATAAAAAAGTCATCTCTATACTCTTCTTATTCAACGTTAGAGATTACGTAGAATCGAAATAGTCGGACTATTTAATATGGAACTACGTCACTTAAACGAAAGCTTGTCGACGCTGATTAAGCATTAATACGACGCACCCAACGGCTAGCCATAGAGCCGCAATAATCGGTAAATGCTCGATCGAAAACGTTAACGCCTCAAGTTTATGTCCCGCGTAATAGGACATTGGCCCACCGATGGCGAAAAAAGCGATCAATAACCAAGGAGAAGTATGTAACCATCGCAAAGACAGAGGGAGGCTCGCTGCAAATCCCACCCACATAAAACACAACCACAATGGCATAGAACCAAGTAGTAAAAAGTTATCTTTAGGGAATGTATATAAACCTAGATCAGCCAAAATGCTGTCAGCGATACAACCAAATAAAATAACGACCGCACAAGCCACATATGTGCTGCGATTTCGAACAACAAAAAAGAAATGTGCAAGCAATACAGCAAGAGGAGCTAGCGCTATCTGCCAGCCCTCTAGAATCGCAGCAAACCAGAGACACTGAAACAACACAGCATTTACAATGACATGCTTTGTTGCATAGTCAGCGCGAACACTGGAACCTTGAGTTGCTGTTATCTCAGCCATATTTGCCTCAATTAAACCACGGCCTCATCTCGAAACTCTGGTTTAGCATAGACTAGATGAGATACACCGATTGAACGTTCCGCAAAACCGCCCTCACAGTAACACAAATAAAACTCCCACATTCGCTGAAATGTCTCACTGTAACCAAGCTCAGTAATCTTTGCCTTCTCTCGCTTACAGGCCTCATTCCAAGCAGATAGCGTTCTTGCGTAGTGTTCTGCGAAATCAAACTGAGAAACCATGCGTAAGTCTGAACTATCTCGCATCGCCTGTGTTAATGCGGTAATAGAAGGAATACAGCTACCAGGAAAAATATAACGCTGAATGAAATCAACATCTTTTCGCGCGCGGTCATAACGTTGATCGGCAATCGTAATTGCCTGAATCAACATCAAACCGGTAGGCTTAAGAAGTCGCGAGCAAGTCTCGTAGTATGTGTTGTAATACTTCCAGCCAACCGCTTCAATCATTTCAATCGATACCAGTTTGTCGAACGTGCCCTCAAGATTTCTGTAGTCTTCAAGCAGAAGCGTTATTTTATCCTCTAAGCCTGCTGCTCTAACTCTTTCACAGGCTAGCGCGTATTGTTCTTTCGATATCGTGGTCGTCGTAACTTTACATCCGTAATGTGTTGCTGCGTAGATCGCAAAGCCGCCCCAACCTGTTCCAATCTCAACAACATGATCTTGCTCACTAAGCTGTAGTTGCTCACAGATCCGTTTTAAGCGGAATTGCTGTGCTTCTTCCAAACTCGATTCTTCAGTTGGGAAAATTGCTGACGAGTACATCATGCTTGGATCTAAAAACGCTTCAAAAAAGTCATTACCCAAATCATAGTGTGAAGCAATGTTACGTTTTGAGCCTTTTTCGGTGTTCTGGTTCATGCGGTGCAAGATTTTCAGAGCAGGCTTAGATAAGGCCGCAAAGCCCCCTTCCATACCATCTAAAATATCCATGTTGCGCACCATCAAGCGCACTAACTTTGCTAAATCTGGCGTCGACCAATCGCCAGTCATATAGCTCTCGGCAGCACCGATACTTCCGCCGGTCATAATATCTACATAACACGACGCGTCGTTCACATGTAATTCGGCAATCAAATCAGCGTTATTGTCGTTTCCGAAACGATAAGTCTGGCCGTTATCGATAATACTCAGTGTTCCAGTATGCAAAGCCTTAAGCTGTGATAACACTGCTTTCTTAGCAATAGACTGGAAGCTAAAACGGCGCCCCTGA
>NZ_LWFI01000249.1:0-1428 GCF_001635735.1 Oleiphilus sp. HI0067 | reverse complement strand
AAGTATTCGACCTATTCGAATGCATAAAGGTATTCTCATGGAGGCGGTCGAATTTAGAGGTTGTTCTGGGCATTCTTCGAATCCAGACTTGGGGAATAGTGCCGTCAATGCAGTTCACGGATTTTTAGGAGAGCTTTTCGCATTTCGTTCGCGTTTGCAGGCAAACTATCAGAATGCGAATTTTGAAGTTTCGGGACCTACATTAAATGTCGGTGCAATACATGGGGGAGATAGCCCTAATCGGATTTGTGGACACTGTCAGATGAATTTTGATATCAGACCGCTTCCTGGGATGTCCGTTTCTTCACTTCATGCTGAGATAGATGCGTTAGTGAAACAGACAGGCTACAAATACAAGATCGATGTAAAACATCGCCATATGGTAGAGCCAGTTCCAGCCTTTGAAACGTCACGTGATGCGGAGCTAGTTAAAGCTTGTGAACGCTTAACTGGAGTTCCAGCAGAGGCGGTAGCTTTTGCAACGGAAGCCCCCTTCTTGAGTGGTATGGGAATGGAGACAGTTGTAATGGGCGCTGGATCAATTGATCAAGCTCATCAACCCAATGAGTTTCTTGCCGAGCAACAAGTTGGAGAAATGGCTAAGGTCCTTTCGTCGCTGATCAATAGTTATTGTATCGCGCAGCCTTAGTACGAGAGATAATAAAACATGCAAGATTGGATTAACTGGTTTCGTCACGCTTCACCTTATATCAATCAACACCGAAATCGCAGCATGGTTTTCGGCGTTTGTGGTGAGGCGATTGAGCATAAGAATTTTATTGACATCGTTCATGATATTGCTTTGCTATGTAGCCTAGGTATTCGTGTGGTGCTGGTCTTAGGAGCACGTCCTCAGATCGACAGAAATTTAATGTCGCGTGGTTTGAGTTCTGTTGTTGAGGAAAACCTTAGAGTTACGAGTAAGGAAGCACTTCCTAGCGTGCTCGAAGCATATGGCAAGGTAAGAAGTGAAGTAGAAGCCTTACTTTCTATTGGATTGGTCAACTCACCAATGCATGGCTCTTCGATTAAAGTGGTGAGTGGTAATTTCATTTCGGCGAAGCCTATGGGGGTCTTAAACGGCATTGATTATGGCTGGACCGGAAAAGTGCGTAAGGTTGATAGTGAAAGTATTAACGGTCACTTAAAAAGCGGTGCACTGGTTCTTCAAACAGGGCATGGTTACGCAGTGACCGGTGAAATTTTTAATCTGTCTTATGAAGAGTTAGCAACAGATATTGCCGTGGCACTAAATGCTGAAAAGCTCATTATGCTGGGTAGCGACAAAGCGATAGATGATGGGGCGGGTGAAACCTGTAGACAGATAACCCCGGATGTCGCACAGTCATTAGTCTCTTCGACAAGCGACGATGATAACGCAAGGTTATTGGCATTAGCTCAACGTGCTTGTGATCTTGGCGTTAAGAG
>NZ_LWFI01000248.1:0-953 GCF_001635735.1 Oleiphilus sp. HI0067 | reverse complement strand
GATGGCTTCTCTGGTGCTACTTCACTTAGCCTCGCGGCAAGTGGTGGTGTCGAAGCGATCATGGCGAACAACATAACTTGGTTGGATGCATTCTTCGGTACCGTTCAAGGGTCGATGGGTGAAACATCAACGCTAGCGATTTTGATCGGCGGTGCGGTTCTTCTCGCAACGCGCATTGCCTCACTTCGTATTGTGATGGGTGTGTTCTTTGGTATGACTGCGATGTCTACCTTGTTGAATCTAATTGGTTCGGACTCTAACCCAATGTTTGATCTGCCATTCTACTGGCACTTCGTTATTGGTGGTTTTGCTTTCGGTATGATCTTTATGGCAACAGACCCTGTGTCTGCTTCCATGACCAATACCGGTAAGTGGTTCTACGGTGCTTTAATTGGCGTAATGACGGTTCTTATTCGCGTTGTAAACCCAGCTTTCCCAGAAGGCATTATGTTGGCGATTCTGTTCGCGAACTTGTTTTCACCGTTGATCGACCATTACGTTGTTCAAGCGAATATTACGAGGAGGTTGGCTCGTGTCTAGTAAAGAAACCATGGGTAAAACCTTTACTGTTGCAGTTTTGTTGTGCCTTGTATGTTCAATCATTGTTGCGGGTTCAGTTGTTATCCTGAAGCCAACTCAGCAGGAGAACAAAGCGCTCAACTTGCAAGCAAACATCTTAGCGGCTGCGGGTTTGCTTCCAGCAGGTGCCGATAAAACTGCAATCCAAGAAGCGTTTAAGAAAATCGATGCGCGCATCGTTGATTTGGATACTGGCGAATATGCAGAGCCAGATCGAGTTAATAAAGAAAATGCACTTGATTACGACCAGCGTAAAGCTCAAAAAGATCCTAAGTTATCTAAGGCGATTGCGGGTAGTGAAGATATCGCAAGTATCAAGCGTCGCGTTGACTACGCAAAAGTATACCTTGTGCGTGAAGGCGACGAGATCAAAA
>NZ_LWFI01000247.1:0-799 GCF_001635735.1 Oleiphilus sp. HI0067 | reverse complement strand
ACTGCCGAAATACTACGCGAACGCCCAGAGCTGAGCGCGGACGGTTACTCCATAGGCGATACAGTGAAAGGTAAAGTTCTTCACGCAAAATATAGCCGTTACATGCAACGTATTGCTGATTACGAGCCAGAATTAGTCGATCAGCTTGCTGAGCAAGGTGCACGTTTTACACACCATACTTCGATTGCACCGACGGGAACTATTTCTTTGTCTCTTGCGAACAACGCAAGTAACGGTATCGAGCCAAGCTTTGCTCACCACTACTCTCGTAACATTATTCGCGAAGGTAAGAAGACTAAAGAAAAGGTAGATGTTTATTCATTCGAATTGCTTGCTTACAGAAATCAGGTCAATCCAGATGCAATGCCATTTAGTGATAACCCTGACAACGCATTGCCTGATTATTTCATCGCGGCAGATGAAGTAACGCCAAAGCAGCATGTCGATATTCAAGCGGCAGCACAGAAGTGGGTAGATTCTTCGATCTCTAAAACGGCGAACGTTCCTACAGAGTTCCCATATGAAGAATTTAAAGATATTTACATGTACGCCTATGAGCAGGGCTTAAAAGGCTGTACAACATTCCGTTTCAATCCTGAAGCATTCCAGGGCGTTTTGGTGAAAGAGCAAGATCTTGAGAACACCTTATACGAATTTACATTGGATGACGGAACAACCGTAAAAGTGAAAGGCAACGAAGAGATTGAATACGACGGTGAAATCCACACCGCTGCGAATCTATTCGACGCACTTAAAGAAGGCACCTACGGTAAATACTGATCAAGATTCGCCCGCTTAT
>NZ_LWFI01000246.1:0-746 GCF_001635735.1 Oleiphilus sp. HI0067 | reverse complement strand
TGCCATTGAATTTCTGCGCAGTCACCAGTGCCCATTAACATGGATTGTAATACTTCTATTAACGGGAATACTTCGATCATATATTCAAGGGGCGGGCCGCATGCCGGAACTTCATCTGCTGGCAAATGTTGCAGCCAAACTTGTCGAGCAGCAACACTTATTCCTGCGATTGATGTGAGCAAACCAAGACCCGTGAAAATATTCTTTGCTACTGCGTGTTTGGCAGCGAGCAAAGCTAGTAGGGCAAAGCCCCCGACGCATAAGTAGATTGCTCTTTGCATCATGCACATCGGGCACGGATTCATACTAGCGAAAGGTTCAACATAGCTTGCGACAAGTACTAACGATACGCTCGTTACTATGATTGCTAGCGCGATCAATCGATTGGATAACTGCACTGTATAAGCCTCTATAAAATCTGCTGCCAATGGTGCGAGTTAAGCGCAAAGTTGGCGAGTTAAGTCTTCTTAATTTTTGTGAACTGAGACCGGTCGCTACAAATAGTCACGCATCATTACTTCTTGAATTGGTGGATCGACCTATACTTGATCTATTGACCAATTCTAAGGAAGTAATATGAAAGCGGTACTCGCTCTAATCGGCGCTTTAATGACCATGCAACTAGCCTTTGCAGAGGATGAATCTTCAGAAAAACAAAGAGCTGTTTATCACACCATGAATCCTGCATTTGTAAGTAACTTTGGCGAGCCTCGCAGAAAACTATCTTATGTAAAAGCTGAGATATC
>NZ_LWFI01000245.1:0-758 GCF_001635735.1 Oleiphilus sp. HI0067 | reverse complement strand
TTCCATTCACTCTGTGTGGATGTAAATCTGCTAGCGCGGGATCATTTCGATAATGATCAAAGGCTTCTTTAGTTTCCCATTCAACCAATATCATCGCCGTGCGCGGAGAGATATCGCCCTGTATAGATTCACGAAATTTTCCGAGCGAGACAACACGCCCACCATGCGACTGAATCTCTTTCGCTGATCGTCGCGCGTAGGCTTTGTATTCAGAGGCATCTTTAATATTGAAAAGGTTGAGTGCATAAACCGGCATACGTATCACGTCCTACTATTTGTTTTGGCTTAGTGTATTGCAAACTCAACTAAGCATCTCTACTTGATTAGCGTTTTGAGAAACGTTCAAACCTCAGATAAATCGTGGCGTCAAGCACATACTCCATAGAACACCTATTCGTTCAAATTAACCAGAAAAGTCCTGCAAAGCAGTTTGGAGCAATCTAGGGTAAACATAGGTCTCTGATAACTAGGAAGAAGTATGCAAGTAGTATTCAAAATGTTCGTCGCTTCATTGGCATTCGCCATCATCACAGGCTGCGCAACGCGCGATGCTTACATGGGTGAAGAAAAAACCTCTAACGCAACATTAGGTAGTGTCATTGGTGCGGTGAGTGGTGCAGTCATCGGCGCTGCGACGTCTAGCAAAGGTGATAGAAAGAAAGGCATTTTAATTGGGGCAACTGCTGGGGCTTTAGCCGGAGGTGGTGCCGGTTATTATATGGATCAGCAAGAAGAACAATTGCGCAAAAAACTCGAAC
>NZ_LWFI01000244.1:0-623 GCF_001635735.1 Oleiphilus sp. HI0067 | reverse complement strand
CACCTGAGCGACAAGCGTTCTCAACGAAATAACCGCTACGCTCAAGGCTATTTAATAAAGGTTCGCCAACTTGTGCTTTGAACTCACCTTTGCCTCGCACCTTCACGGTCACCATCTCTTCTTCACTCACCTCGGTTGGCCAGTTTTGAATCGAACTTGGGTTCTTTGGCGGGCCATTGCATTCAATTCGAATACGCTTATCAGCAACACCCAAAGCTTTAAGCTCCGATTTACAAAAATCATTAAACGGGGTTGGGCCACAGACATAAAACATGACCTCATCAACTCCGCTTACCACTTCATTGATAAGCTCGCCAGTTAGATATCCCGTTAACCCTTCATACCCTTCTTCTGGGCGTGAAATCACTTCCGTCACATGGAAATTTTCGTGCTTTTGAGCCAGCGCGCGAAAGGTATCCTGGAATATTACGTCCTCTGCAAAGCTATTGCCGTAAACCAAATAAAAATCAGCATCTACTCCACGGCTTAAGATGCTTTCGATCATTGCTCGCGCTGGCGCACCGCCCGAACCACCCGCTAAGAAAACAAGCTTTTTGCCATGTATAATTGGGTTGTAATAGAACGTTCCCATAGGGCTCGTCGCTGAAAATGTCTGACCCACT
>NZ_LWFI01000243.1:0-671 GCF_001635735.1 Oleiphilus sp. HI0067 | reverse complement strand
CTCGCTCTTCAGAAAACTTTAACATCAACATGAGTTTGTCGCTTGAAGGAATCGGCGCGGTTCTACAAGCCGACAATGAGTTTACAAAAGTTGTTCGCTTGATTGCAGGTGGTCCTGCGCAACAACAAGGCCAGCTTGGCCCTGCTGACCGAATTGTCGGCGTTGCTCAAGGCGACGAGAAAATGGTTAACGTTGTAGGTTGGAGATTAGACGAAGTTGTACAATTGATTCGTGGTCCAAAAAAATCAACGGTGCGCCTCGAAGTTATTCCATCCGAAGCAAAAGTCGACACAGACACGCGCGTGATCGCGATTGTTCGTGACAAAGTAAAACTTGAAGATCAAGCAGCGAAAAGTTCTGTCATCGAGACTGAACGCGACGGTCAAACTAAGCGCGTTGGTGTTATCGAGATTCCAACCTTCTATGCTGACTTCCAAGCCATGCAAAACGGCGATCCAAACTACAAGAGCACAACACGCGACACATTGCTTTTGTTGAATGAAATGCGTGCCGAAAAAGAACTAGATGGTCTGGTCATTGATCTACGCGGCAATGGCGGCGGCTCATTAGACGAAGCAAACAAGCTTACCGGCCTGTTCATTGATGAAGGCCCTACCGTTCAAATACGCAGCGCGAACAACCGCGTCGAAGTGCTAACTGACCCAGATCCA
>NZ_LWFI01000242.1:0-705 GCF_001635735.1 Oleiphilus sp. HI0067 | reverse complement strand
ACTTAAATGAGCTTGATGAAGTCGCGAATGATCTTAGTTTTGCTGCATTTTTGCCCTACTACCAAGACTATATGCGCAGCTTCGAATTTAAGATGTACGACGATTCTTTGTTGTTAAATTTACGTCTGACAGAGCGTGATGCTCTAGTGGTGTATTACTACAAACAGCCTCTTACCGCACCGGCCACTGTGCGAGAGCGTCTATTGTTAGGTCGTCGATTGGTGCAATCTATTTCTCGGCCAGTGGTTCAAGATTCCGGGATATATTTTTCAACGAACGTCCAAGGCGCAACTGTTTCTAATGTCTGCTACAAGGGTCTCATGGAAGTGATGTGTAACGTTCAGGAGCCGTTAGAGGGAGCGGTTGATGAGTGTACTCGCTTTGATCTAGATGCCGGCACATGTCGAGAGGGACGTTTCTTGTTTGAGAGTCGTGCTCTATTTTGTTCCGATACAGAAATCCTGTCTGGCGACTGCAAAGACTCCAATCAAATTAATCAAACGACTTTACAAATTGAGTCCGCTTCTCAAGATGCAAAATGGGTTCCGAGCTTGAGCATTGATGCAACAAATGGCGTCCAATCAACGATGCATGTGTTAATTAGTGATGATCAGCCACGTTCAACCGCTCGTCCTAATGATAGTTACTCAAAAGACGAAGGCATCTTAGGTAACCCTCAGCTTTACTCAGTAGCTTCGCAACGAA
>NZ_LWFI01000241.1:0-1171 GCF_001635735.1 Oleiphilus sp. HI0067 | reverse complement strand
CTGATGAATTAATCCCACTATCACCTTGCCCTGATACGAATGCGGCCGTGGAATCGAATTCATCTGTACTGGCTGAATTAGTTAATCCATTCCATTCGGGCTGATCGGCTTGCGGCAATTCTCCGTCTTTTGGCGGTAACGGATTGCCACTTTCATCGTGAGCTTGAGGACTTGCCGAATGCGATATTGAATTAGACAAGGCTGTTTGATCGCCGGAATGTGCGCCTAAGGGTTCTGATTTTTCTACCTTAGTTTGAGCTTTATTAAAAACCTTACCGAAGGCCTCAGACGAGCCATTCTGGGCTTTAACCGTCGCTGCTCCCGTCTCAATTAACTCTGAGTTCGGTGCACCGGACACTGGAAGTAATGACAATTGCTGCATAATTTTTAACGAACAACGTTATTTAATAATTAATTATGCAATCAACGATACAAAGATCATGCCGACAAGTGTTTATCGGCGCATAGATATATTAAGTGATAGAAAACAGCTGCTCAAAATTGGAAATTTTAAGGATTTTTTTTACATCATCATTGCAATGATTTATTGCGATTTTCGCATCCGCACCACCAGCATGATCACGAAGTAGCAACAACATTCCTAAGGCCGAACTATCTATATAAGAGGTTTCGCTGAGATCAATTTCGTAAGATGAAATTTGTGTTTCAGCGCTCTCATATGCGTCTCTAAAAGCTGCGTGATGACTGAAATCAAATCTGCCATCTATTGCGATTTTTAAGGTTTGGTCACTACCTTGGTAGCTCACATTCACCGACATACTGCCCTCGTTTTTTCAGTGTTGGTATTACCGCACATAGCGTAGTAAAGATTGCGAAACTCGCGTAATTAATTTGAGAACTAATGAGCAATTATGTAATTTTGCATGCATTAAGTAATGCCGGCCCAATCCGCTGTATGGGCAGCACTTCTACTGCAGCATTCAGTTTAACTGCTGCGCCGGGCATTCCCCACACCACGCTACTTGCCTCATCTTGTGCAATTGTATGCCCTTTTGCTTGTCGCATTCTTAACATTCCGGTGGCTCCATCAGCCCCCATTCCCGTCAACATTGCGCCAACACAGTACTTACCAAGTTCGGCCGTTGCTGAATCAAATAAGACTTCAACCGATGGAATATGTCCGTTTACTTTTTCACCATCTAAGAGCGCT
>NZ_LWFI01000240.1:0-897 GCF_001635735.1 Oleiphilus sp. HI0067 | reverse complement strand
CAATAAGTAAGTACTTGCTATTCTGACCATTCAATTTCGTCAATAACTAGCCTAGCTTGTGCGCTCGTACAGTCTGTGAGCCTCATGAGTTGATTAACGCTGATTGGCCAATGTTCTTTGGCAAGCGTTTTTAGGTCTTTCAAATTTAATTCTGGTCGCTGCTTCTTAAGCAGATTTGCAACCCATAGCCAGCTTTCTTGTTTCGCTGATTCAATACTCTTTTGTAAGTTGATGGACTGTTCTGTATTGAGTTCGATTGTCCAATTTCGAGATCGTCCTCTACGCGTTAATGTCACACCTTGGTCTTTTATAAGGCATTTAAGATCCTGCGCATTTTCGACACGGCGAATAAAACTATTCAGTTGGATTCGAAAAAATTGAGGCATTTTAGAGGGATATTTTTAGAGGGTCTCAGAAATATAGCTGTTTTATATGCTATGAGAATCTAACAAATACTTTTACAATAGTCTCGCGGCAATAAAGGCTGACCAATAAAAACGCGCTTGCCTTTGTTGTCTCTTCTGATTTGCATAGCCGTTTGGCTACTGTTCTGTGCGAAAGACTTACTATGCCTGATATCGTTGTCATGTTTTTTTTGCTCGGCCTAGTTGCCGGGCTTCTCAAATCTGATTTGAGTATTCCAAAAGAAGCCTACGATACCCTGAGTTTACTATTAATGCTTACCATCGGATTGAAGGGTGGTATGGCCTTATTTGGTAGTGTTTCGACTAACTTGATATGGGAGATGTTAACCGTCGCCTTAGTTGGAGCGATTTGCCCTTTATTAATTCTTCCTATCTTACGTTTTGTCTGTGGCGTATCTCTCGCCAACGCCAGCAGTATTGCAGCTCACTATGGTTCGGTTAGTGCCGGTACCTTTGCGGTTGTGCTGACGTA
>NZ_LWFI01000239.1:0-872 GCF_001635735.1 Oleiphilus sp. HI0067 | reverse complement strand
AGACGTAGTCAATGTTCACTCTCTGCGTCGCGGTGCAGCAGAGGCAATCGAAGCGATTGCGCATGGAGACCATCGCTCTTCGAAAGTAGTCGGGAAACGACTCGATGAAATCAATCTGCCGCCTGGCACAACGATCGGAGCGATTGTGCGTAAAAAAGAAGTATTGATCGCGCATGACCATATCCGTATCGAACCTGATGACCACGTCATCTTGTTCTTGATCGATAAAGGAAGGATCAGGGAAGTTGAGAAACTCTTCCAGGTCGGCCTAACGTTTTTCTAGAGTGATCGAGATCTTCTAATGCAAATTTTAACTATTGGCCGAATGCTGGGGATTTTGTTGATGCTATTCAGTGTCACGATGCTGCCCCCCATTGCCGTCTCACTCTACTACATCGATGGGCAACTCCATGCCTTCTTGGACGCATTTGCCATCACACTTGGCTTAGGTTTTCTAGTCTGGCTACCCTGTCGGCAACACAGAAAAGAATTACGTGTTCACGATGGTTTCTTAATTACTGTGATGTTCTGGGTCGTTCTTAGCTTTAGTGGGTCCATCCCACTATATCTGTCTGATATGCCTGATCTCTCCTACACAGATGCGTATTTTGAGTCGCTTTCTGGATTAACGACGACAGGGGCAACCGTTATTACAGGCCTCGACTCACTACCAAAATCAATCTTATGGTATCGCCAACAGTTACAATGGTTTGGCGGTATGGGTTTGATCGTTCTAGCCGTCGCTGTACTGCCAATGCTCGGCATCGGTGGTATGCAGCTCTACCGTGCAGAGGCACCCGGCCCTGTGAAAGACAGCAAACTCACTCCTAGAATTACCGAAACAGCAAAAGCGCTATGGTATATCTACCTAG
>NZ_LWFI01000238.1:0-672 GCF_001635735.1 Oleiphilus sp. HI0067 | reverse complement strand
TTCTACTCTATTTTTGTTATCCCCTTAAGTTGTTGTTTATAAATTGATTTTTTAAACTTTCTAGAGTTGGCAAGCATTCTGCTACGTTTCCTTTGACAGTTAAACAGCACAGTGCGACTAGCTGGAAATTGTCAGGCCTTTCGAGAGAAGGTTTTGAATGAAAGGAACTTTTTTCATGGAAGATTATGGCGGCCCGGGGACTGGCCGCTTTTTTTTGCCTGAAATTTTTAGAATAGCGATCAGTCTTCTCTTTTTTGTTTAGCGCAGTGTTCTTGACTATAACTCCCATGCAAATCACAGCAGGATTGTCATTGTGCGTTTGCGTTCTAAGTTTTTAAGTATTGGCATTTTACTAGCCATCATTCCCGCTTTTTGTCTCAGTGCCTATATTGCATATAGCAGTTATTCGGACGGAAAGTCGGCCATTCATGAGCTTTCAAAGGCTCAACTCACTGCAGTGAGAGAGTCTAAGAAATCCCAAATAGAGCGATATTTTCAAACGATTCAGGATCAAGTATTGAGCTTCTCGAAAGATCGGATGATCGTGAATGCAATGAGAGAGTTCAAGCGGGGGTTTGATGATTATTTATCGCAGCGAACGGGTGACAATGTCGTTCAGCAAAAAGAAAAATTGCAGCAATATTATGAGCAATCCTTCGGTGGTGAGTACGC
>NZ_LWFI01000237.1:0-658 GCF_001635735.1 Oleiphilus sp. HI0067 | reverse complement strand
TTAGATACGCGATCAAAATATATTGGCGATTCACTGGAAGATCTTTATGATCCGTTAACAATGCCTGCTGATCTGTTTAAAGCCCATCAAGAACTAGATAAATCCGTAGACGCTCTTTACACTAAGAAAAAGTTTAAGAGCGAAGCTAATAGAGTTGCGTTCCTATTCGACAAATATCAGGAAGCAGCAAGTTTTTTACCCTAAAGCAAATAAAAAGTAGAGAGTTTTTGAGAACGGGGGCGTTTTTTAACACGGGTCTACGTCCCTGCATAATCACTCTACATTTTAATCTAGAGCTTTATCTAACATAAACGCTTGAATTTTCTCCAAAGGCTCTCTCAAACGCTCTACATCGGCAATGACATAGCGCGCGGTAATATCACCCGATGTTGAGTGATTAACCAAGCTTTTAAGTGCGTACTGAGAGATATCTAAGCTTTCGGCAACCGTTGTAAAGGTTCTTCGTAAATCGTGATAGGTAAACTGTATTCCTGTTTCCTCGATCACTTTATCCATTAAGTAGTTAAACGAATCAATATAGCCATGTTTTGAGCGCTCGCTCGCGAACACATAGCCTTTCTTACGCCGTTTGAAATTTGTTTGTCTGTCGGGTTAATTGGGAATGGAAAATTATTGAATACTATTTTAATAGAGTATT
>NZ_LWFI01000236.1:0-1189 GCF_001635735.1 Oleiphilus sp. HI0067 | reverse complement strand
GGGCAACAGGCTATCTAAATTTACGGAATGCCCAACATCCCATGCTCCCGCCTTCCTGTTGCTTTCCTGCTCATTTGTTTGAGCGGTATCAGCATTACCCGCAGAGTCTTTATCATTCGAAGATTCTGGCAGCCCAGATAACAAGTCACTCACAGACTCTTTTGGCTCAAGTTCGGGCGCCAAGTCAACTAAGCTTTCTTGAATGAACGATGAACGAGTCGCTTCAGACTTACCACTCGGCGCGGTGACTTGATCAAGAAGTAACAAGGGGTCTGAGTCATACGATACCGCCGGCACATCAGCAGAAACCGGTGCTAGGGGTGGCGGAGGTGGTGCGATCACTTGCTGTGCAGCATCGGTATGGACATCCATGCTCCCAGTAGCAGTAACGCCAGATTGATCCTGAGCCTCATACTGCAAAGATTCTGTTACGGTTTGCAAATTTGAATTGCCCGTTTTCGCTTGTGCTTCAAAGCTTCCATTGGCCTTGAACTGAACAAGCGCATGCCCTGTATCAAATACCTGAGACCAACCACTTACGGGATCGAACTGCAGACTCTGTCCGTTAATTCCAGTGAGTGTTAAGGACGTGTCAGCCTGGTCATTCGCAAAGACATTCCCAGTATCGATACCACCAGCATTCAAGTGACTATTATCGATCACGGCAACAGGCGCATTACCCTGCCCATCAATTTCAATGGCAATGGTTTGCGTTGCCGTACCACCCAGACCATCATCGACTTCGACAATAATACTCTCTTTGAGCGTCTGCCCCGTCAGCAATTTCTGCACATCAGGATGCGCTGTATTGAGTCGATATTCCCAAGCTCCCGTTTGGGCATTCAAGGAGAACTGTCCGTACTGGCTAGTATTCACTGATCGCCATGCATGCTGATCACTGACATCAGGATCGATCACTTGAAGCGTTCCAGATATCGGCGTTGTCGCATTCTCGGCCACCGACTGCTGCACAACAGGAGCAACACTCGGTAAATCATTACTGCCCACAACCTCGACTCGGATTTGAGCGACAGAACGCTCTCCGTGTTGATCAAGCACCTCGACCTGAAATGTTTCTTGAGCCGTTTCGCCTTTAGCCAACGATTCAGCTTTTGCAGGATCAAGCTGATATACCCATTTGCCACTGGCATCGAGGCTTATCACCCCATATTGACCCTGCTGACTGCCT
>NZ_LWFI01000235.1:0-5733 GCF_001635735.1 Oleiphilus sp. HI0067 | reverse complement strand
AAGCTGTGGGTTGAAGTGGAAATCAGACGCGTGATCAGCTTCTGCTGAAGACCAGTCGATGTAACCGTCGAACATGAAGTCAACACCTGCTACTGCGAAAGGAACACCGTAAGTAACTGTCAACTGAACGTCATCCTTGTTGTTTTCATTATCAGCGTAGAAAACGTTAGTGCCGAAAAACGCAAATCCTGGAAGATCCCAGCTCAAGCCAACACCGTAAAGGTAATTGTCTTGACTAAAACCAGTTGAGTTAGAGCTAAATTCGTAAGTTGTAGCAAGAAGTACATCTTTAATCGGACCAACACTTAAGTCTGATCCTGCTAAGTTACTAAGGCTGAAACGAGGAGAAAGTTCACCGTAAGTTTCGTTGAAGCTAGAAGCTGAACCTTTACCGTTTAGACGATCTACGAAGAAGAACGCATCACCCCAATCGTGGCCAGAAGCGTGCTCAATTGTCATCACAGTCATTTCTTGAGTCTTATTCGGAGCACCGAAGTTGTAACCTACATTGAAGTAATCAGCACTGTGAAGAACAGTTACACTGTTGTCTGCCCAGAATTGTTCTGCTTGAGCTGGAGCAGCGACTACCGCTGCAGAAAGTGCTGCTGCACTTGCAAGAGTTTTTAGTTGTTTCATTTTTCTACCTTAGTAATTACATCACGGCACTTTTTAGTTGTGCCTTTTTCCGGAAAATGGGAGCTTGCTGTGCAATAAGCTCAACAAAGCTCCCGATACTTTAAACGTCCCGGTTTACGACTGAGGCAATTTGCCCTCTACACCTTCGATGTAGAAACCAAAGCCTAGTAGCGCACCGTCATCCATGGTGCTACCAGCTGGTACAACTTCTTCGCCAGCCTGGTTAATAACAGGACCATCAAATACGCGCATTTCGCCCGCTTTCAAGGCCGCTTTTTTCTCTTCAACCAACGCAACAACATCAGCCGGAATAGCTTCGTTCAATGGTGCTAGATCTGTAGTACCTTCAGCGATACCAGGCCATAGATCTTCAGCTTTCCAAGTACCATCAAGAACTTGCTGAGCCTTCTTCAAGTAAAGAGGACCCCAGTTGTGAATAGCTGCTGTAAGGTGTGCTTTCTCACCGTACTCAGACATATCTGAGTGATAACCGATCGCGTACTTACCTTTCGCTTCAGCTGCTTGAATAACTGCTGCTGAGTCAGTGTGCTGAGTAAGAACGTCTGCACCTTGAAGGATCAAGGTTTCTGCAGCTTCACGCTCTTTGGCTGGGTCGTACCAAGTGCTCGCCCAAACAACTTTTACTTGAACGTCTGGGTTTACTTCTTTCGCGCCTTTAGTGAATGCGTTGATACCACGAATTACTTCTGGGATTGGGAATGAAGCAACGTAGCCAAGTACGTTAGATTCAGTCATCTTGCCTGCGATCAAACCAGTCAAGTAACGACCTTGATACGCACGCGTGAAGTAAGTACCCATGTTGTCTGCACGCTTGTAACCAGAAGCATGCTCGAACGCTACTTTAGGGAACTTCTTAGCAACCTTAAGAGTTGGGTTCATGTAACCGAATGAGGTTGTGAAGATTAGGTCGTTGCCTTTTGATGCCAACTGACGAATAACACGCTCACCGTCCGCGCCTTCTGGCACAGATTCAACGTAAGTTGTTTTTACTTTGTCGCCAAGTTGCTCTTCAACATACTTACGTGCTTCATCATGCGCGTAAGTCCAGCCCGCATCACCAGTAGGACCAACGTAAACGAAGCCGATGTTAATTGGGTCTTCCGCTTGCGCTACGCTCATGCCACCAGCTAGTGCTGCCGTCGCAAGCACTTTGCTAATTGTTTTTAGTTTCATTATTAACTCCTGAGTTTCTTTTTTATCTAGAGAGTAGCGATCAAACGCTACTCTCGTGACGCTTTAAAGCTGAGGTCTATATGGTTGACCCAGCGCCAAAGGCGTACTTAGTTTTGCTTTGATTGCATCGTTCGCGAGAACAACCAAAACAAGAATTGTTGCAACGTAAGGAAGCATTGCTAACAAATTAGGTGAGGCTTCAAAGCCCAGTCCTTGAAGAACCAAATGCATGATGCTCGCCGCACCAAACAAATAAGCTCCCAACATAATTCTTTCTGCTTTCCAGCTTGCAAATACAACTAATGCAAGTGCAATCCAGCCACGTCCTGCAGACATACCTTCAGACCAAAGAGGTGTATAAGCGAGTGATAAGTATCCACCTGCAAGACCAGCCATCGCACCACCAAACATGACTGCGCCGTAGCGTACTTTGAATACACTCATACCAATGGCGTTAGCCGCTTCTGGATTTTCGCCAACTGAACGAATCGTGAGGCCAAGACGCGTGCTCTTAAATACCCAGAACACCAAGCCGAACAGAACCCAACTGAGGTAAACCAACGGGTCATGCGAGAAAAAGATTTTGCCGATAACAGGAATATCGCTCAGTAGTGGAATCGTCCACGCCTGAATACCTTCGATGCCTACCCCAACGTAGCTCGCGCCAATAAAGGCACTTAAGCCAGTACCAAATATCGTTAAGGCTAAACCCGTAGCGACTTGGTTTGCGACCAGCGAAATCGCTAAGAAACCAAATAGCAATGACATAAACATACCAGCAATAACTGATGCCACAAGACCCAAGCCCAAATTACCGGTGATCACTGAGGCAGCAAAACCAAGCACTGCGCCCATTAGCACCATGCCTTCTTGGCCCAAGTTCAATACACCAGACTTTTCACACACCATTTCACCCAATGCGATCAAAATAAGCGGCGTACCTGTGCGAATGGTCGCAAATAAGATGTTAGTGATTAATTCAATATCCACGACTGCCCCTTACGCCTGCGCTGTTTCTTGTTGATTGCTAGATGATTTAGTTTGAACCGGACGATCTCGAACGATGCGATATGAGATCAACAAGTCACACGCTAAGAGATAAAACAGCAACATACCTTGGAATAAGCCCGTAATAGACTTCGGAAGTGTCAGGTCCATTTGAACCATTTCACCGCCCATGTAAGTGAGTGCGAGAAGCATACTGGCAATCACAATACCGCCAGGATGCATACGGCCCAAGAACACAATAATAATCGCAGCATAGCCGTAGCCAGGTGCAATATATGGATTCAACTGCCCGACAGGACCAGTGACTTCAGACACACCAGCGAGCCCCGCCAAAGCACCACAAATTAGCAGCACCAACCAAACAAGCTTTTTATCTTTAAACCCTGCAAAACTTGCTGCTGAAGGATCTTGACCCAGCACATTAATCTGGAAGCCGAGCATTGCACGAGACATAAATGTCCAAATGACGGCCACGGCAAACAAAGCGAATAAGATAGAGATCGTCAAACGATAGTCTTCGAAAATAACCGGAAGCATCGCGAAATCAGAGAATAAAGCCGACTCGGGGAAGTTAAATCCGTCTGGATCTTTTAAGGGGCCATGTACGCCATAGTATAAGAAGTACAAAGCGATATAGTTGAGCATAATGGTGGTTAGAATTTCATTCGCAGAGAAACGCGTTTTTAACCACGCCGCCAGCGCTGCCCACGCCAAACCACATAAACTACCGAATAGAAGTACAGCCGGTAGCACCCAGTAACTTTCAACATCACCCAGTTGCAATGCTAAGAAACCGCCGCCTAGGCCGCCAAGAATAAACTGCCCTTCTGCACCGATGTTCCATACCTGTGCTTTAAAGCAAAGCATTAAGCCCATTGCACACAATAATAGTGGCGCAACTTTGATACCGAGTTCAGTCCAACCGTACAAGTCCTCGAGCGGCTGTAAGAAGAATACATAGAGAGAACCCAGTGGATCATGCCCTAAGGAAGCAAATACGATTGCACCACTAATCAAGGTTAATAGCACCGCCAGCACTGGCGATAAATAGGCCATTGCCTTCGAGTCTGAAGGACGCTTTTCTAATTTAAAGATCATGCGACCGCTCCCGCTTGCTCGTTATCTTCTACAGGAGTCTTGTCACCCGCCATCCATTTACCAAGTTGGTTAATGCTAACCTTCTCTGTCGCTGCAACAGGTGACAACTCACCATCACAAATCGCACAGATACGATCACTGATTTGATACAACTCATCGATATCCTCAGACACTACTAGGATCGAAGCACCGGCATCACGTAATTTGATGAGTTCATGGCGAATCAAAATCGCAGCACCAATATCCACACCCCACGTAGGATGCGAACACACTAATAACTTAGGATTTTGAAGAATCTCACGACCGATAATGTATTTTTGGAGATTACCACCAGACAAAGACTTCGCTTGCGCTTGCGCATCCGGTGTTTTTACTTTGAAGTTACTGATAATAGTGTTGGCGAACTCTTTGACTTTGGAGCGATTAATCCAACCTTTATTGACCAAATCACCCGTTTGATATGCCGTGAGTAGACCATTGTCTTCCAAGGACATATCTGGAACCGCACCACGTCCTAGACGTTCTTCAGGGACAAAACCTAAACCTAAAGCGCGTCGTTCGGCAGGTCCTAATTTACCCACTGTCAGATCTTCAAACTTGATGACAGAGGCTTCACCTAGCTCTTCGCCACCGATCATATCGAGCAGTTCTTCTTGCCCATTTCCTGCAACACCAGCAATACCCAGAATCTCACCTTTGCGCACATCCATGGTGATGTTTTTAAGTGAAGTAGAGAATGGATCGTCTGATTGGTGACTCAAGTTAGTAACTTGAAGGAATACATCACCACCGACCGCTTTCTGGTAGTCCTGATTCAATGGAGTGTCATCGCCAACCATCAAACGCGCAATTTCATCCGTTGTTGTTTCTTGCGGATTACAGTCACCTGTCACCACACCGCCACGCAAAATCGTTGCGCCTGTGCAAATAGCACGCACTTCATCAAGCTTGTGTGAGATAAACAAAATACTGCAGCCTTCAGCACTCAATGTCTGAAGTGTCTTAAAGAGAGTTTCAACTTCTTGTGGGGTCAGTACGGAGGTAGGTTCGTCGAGAATGAGTAGTTTAACGTCTTGAAGTAGGCAGCGAACAATTTCTACGCGTTGCTGCTCACCGATAGATAAGGTGTGAACATAACGATCTGGATCGAGCTTCATTCCATAGCGTTCAGATACTTCACTGATACGCTGCTTCAAGCCATCCATCGACCCGACTTGGTCTTTCGGAATACTGAGTGCGATGTTTTCAGCCACGGTAAGCGTTTCAAATAAAGAGAAATGCTGAAACACCATCCCTATTCCAAGTTCCCTAGCGTGCGAAGCGCCTTTTACTGAAACAGGTTTTCCTTCCCAGAGCATCTCACCTTCATCAGGCTTGACCACTCCGTAAATAATTTTCATCAGCGTACTTTTGCCTGCACCGTTCTCGCCAAGCAGCGCATGGATCTCACCTTTCTCTACATTGAGAGAAACCTTATTGTTCGCGACCGTTCCCGGATAGCGCTTGGTGATTCCGCTTAATTGTATGCGTTTCATTGTTTTACCTAACCGTCAAGACAGCGGCACTGAAATTAATTTTTATTTTCATAAGCAAGTACCTTGCCAACTCCTACCAACCGACTACATCCTTATAAACACATCATCCTTGGCTATTCGGTCAGAAAATATAAACACATAAAAACCAAAATCAACGCATAACATCTATAAACAAAAGATATAAGAGATTCGATAAAATTCAGAAAATTAGCTGACCATTTGGTTATACTTGTAATTATATAGATTCAATTTTGAGACTTGA
>NZ_LWFI01000234.1:0-617 GCF_001635735.1 Oleiphilus sp. HI0067 | reverse complement strand
TGGCATATGCGCCACAATCAGCAAGGTTTGATCATCGCGTAATAAATTTAGCTTTCTTGTCGCACGCTCAGGGTCAGAATCAGGACGAAGAAACGTCTGCTCTTCGACGATAAGACTATATTCTGATGAAAATAATTGCGCTGTCTGTTGTGCTCGCATCAAGTCACTACACCAGATGTCGCTTACAGACATATTCATTTTAGATAGGCGAAGAATAGTTTCTTTTGTCTTTGCAGTGCCGGCATCGGTCAATGGACGTTGTCGATCACTTGGCGCATCAAAAGATGCTTCACCGTGACGGCACAAAAACAAATCAATCATTCGTACTATCTCGCTTGCTCTCGGGTTCTGGCCAGTCAGCGAAAGGGAACGGCTTTTCGTCTGAGGAGAAACTGATAAATTCAGAGATTTGCTTTAAATACACACCCAGTCGCGCACCAAAATCCTTAAGCGTTTCGCTTGGTTCGCCGACTGTCACACTCAAAATACTCTGAATTAAAGCGATCACCGCAATGACGATCTCAGAAAAGCTGAAAACAACACAAAACAATAAAACATACGCGATACGCATTAAATTTCATCCTTCGGTAAAGTATATTCAACATCTGTATTACGCT
>NZ_LWFI01000233.1:0-756 GCF_001635735.1 Oleiphilus sp. HI0067 | reverse complement strand
GTCATAAAGAGTGGATCGATTCTCTCACTTTTGATTATTGTCTTGAGCAACCTAGTGGCGATCTAGGTGCAAAAATGCAAAGGGTTATGTTCGATGCCCTAGAGCATTATGACTATGCCTTTATTGTGGGGAGTGATTTTCCAGTACTCGATGATGACTTCTTACAGCAAGCAATCAATTCGCTTAGCAATCATGATTTTGTATTCGCGCCAACAGAGGATGGAGGCTTTGGCTTAGTCGGGCAGAGAGCATGCGGATTTACATCATTTGGTGAAATCGAATGGGGCACCAATCGCGTGCTTGAGCAAGTTCAAAATCGCATGACAGAGCTTGGATTTAGTTTCTCGCTATTAGATAAGCGTTTTGATGTCGATGAATTAGAAGATTGGAAACGCTGGCTTCAGAGCGACTATAGCTAGTCGCTCTTTACTGAATTGAGATAGCTTCAACTATCTACGTTATCGCTGCTAGTTAATGGCTACCAAGTTTTCTTACGAAGACATCGAGCATTTGTTCTGCTTGTGCGGCTCTGCGAGCGCTTGGTCGCGGAAACACTGAAATCAGTCCCGCGTTTTGTATTAGGTTGAACGCTTGTTCAACGGTATAGAAGTGTGCGTTGTCATTAAACAATATGTCTCTACACCCAGACGCACTGTAGAAGAATGGGCTTTCAAGAAGCTTGTTCCATAACCCGCTTTCTTTTTCCAACAGGATCGAGCTTCTAATCAGTCGAATATTGTCTAGGTTTGCTTGCAT
>NZ_LWFI01000232.1:0-1173 GCF_001635735.1 Oleiphilus sp. HI0067 | reverse complement strand
AGCGAAGCGCGCTGAGTTAAAAGCGATTGAAACGAAAATGATGGCACGTCACGCCAGCGAACAGGAAATTCGAGACTACTACGCCTATCAGGAAAAACTATCAGAAGACTATGTAATTGTTTTGACCGAGATCTTAGAGCGCTATGGGAATGTGCTCCCAGAAGATGATTATGCAGGGCAAGCTTTAGCGCGAACGATGCACTTGAACAAACTTCAGGAAATGCCGAACAAAATCTCGCGTGCACTTGAGCAGCGTCAAGTATTCATCGATCAGAAGCAGGAATGGATGGCGGATAAAGACGCATATAGAGCTAAACTAGAAGCGCAAGCTGAGGAGGCGAATCGCGCACTCGGCAAAATATAATAAAAGAGTATTCTTATGAAAGGCTCTATTTTTCTGTTTTTAAGCGCCTGCGCTTCAGGTGCTCTATATGCTTTTGCGAATGTCGGGTTTGGGCTTTGGTTACTCGCCTTTGCTTGTTTTGTTCCTTTGTTGCTAGCGCTTGAAAGATCCAAGCGCTTTTATTCTTCTGCGCTCACTGGCTTTGCCATGGGCAGTGTTCTTTATTTCGTTGGGTATTCTTGGCTTCTCGCGCTTAGTGACGGATTTATTCGGGGCGAAGACCATACCGGAAGCTTGCTTTGGCTAGCTTATGGATTCGTCATCGCCTTGCATTTTGCTGTGTTTGCGCTGCTCTACGTCGCGATGCGCAGACTCAATGTCGGGATATTGCTGTCTTCTATGGCTGCTTTGCTCATCATTGAATTCACGCAAGCGAATCTGTTTCCTTTTTACTTGGGTGCATCACTCGTTCGGGCGCCATATCTAGCACAAGCTGCTGATCTTGGTGGCGTCTATTTGCTCAGTGCATGTGTGATCGGTGTAAATGCATGCTGTGTTGTATTGTTGCAAGAGCGTCGTTTCACATCCATGAAGTCTATTGCGAGTACGGTAGGCATTGTGGGAGGTTTATATTTTTATGGGGTTTATCAAGTTCAACAGGAAGAGTCTTTTGTCGCAGAGCCTCAACAACAAATGTCTATTGGGCTTGTGCAAAGTGATATTTATGGCATGTCTCGTCCTGATCAACGTGCAACTGCGCATCAGCAACATCTAGCCTTTAGTCGCAGTCTTATCGCACAGCACGAGATTGATTTGTTAGTTTGGCCTGA
>NZ_LWFI01000231.1:0-1186 GCF_001635735.1 Oleiphilus sp. HI0067 | reverse complement strand
TTCAAATAATAAAAAGCCCCACCTTGAGACTATCAAAGCAGGGCTGTAACGAATCGTACCTAGACTATAAAACTACATCGTTTCCATTTTGAGGAAATCAGTGAATAGCGTCCAGCTTTGGATATCCGCTCTTTCTTGATACTTTTCCGAACCAAATACAGTGAAGGCATGAGGCGCGCCGCCATAAGTCACCATTTCATGATCCACCTTCGCAGCCTCAAGCTCATCCGCTAGATTCGCGAAATCTGACATTGGAATAATCGAGTCTGCCGTACCATGCATCACAAGAACTGAGCCCTTTGTATTGCTGTAGCCTTGCCCTTCTGGGGTCGTCAAACCACCGTGAAAGCTAGCAAATCCTTTTAGTTCGGTACCTGATCTCGCCAGTTCTAACACGGCTGCGCCACCGAAACAGTAGCCCATCGCAACGGCATTACTCGTATCAGCACCAAGCTCTTTTGCTTTAGCTAAACCTGCTTGCATGATTGCGCGCATTTTCTCGCGATCTTTGTATAGCTCACCAGTATGCTGTTTTTTATCAGCCGCTTCCGTTGGACGCACGCCTTTACCAAATAAATCGACAGCAAATACTGAGTAGCCAAGTTCGTGCAGCATTTCGCTACGCTTAACTTCGTATTCAGTTAGGCCATCCCAGTCGTGAATCAAATAAACTAACGGTGCATCTTTATTATCGCCTACAACAAAGTAGCTTTCATACGCTGTGCCATTCAACTCAAAATCAACATTTTTACCGGCGTGCTTCATACCGTGCCCATCAGCCACAGCAACACTAGCACCTATTGAAACAGCTACCGCAGCAGCCCCGACCAACCCACGAGAAATATTCATAGTCACCCCTTTTATTTCGATTGCGTTTTATATCGTTTTCGATTCAAGTATCTGCGCTTCATTGTCAGCCACTTGCTTTAGACCAAATTTTGCTACGCAGTTAGATTCTACTTAGATGACTATTTTTCATGCAAATCACCTCATTTGAGGGCGATCTGACAAAAAAAATGATTTGCAACGAATTTTCCGAACAAATGTGATCCATTGTTAAACGCCCCCCCGTAACCCGACCCGAGCGCTCATAAAAATCGAAGTTTTTTATCAAGTTGTGAAAGATAAGAACAATTTTAGTCAAGGGAGTTCGCTTCGCGTCTCCGAACAATTTAAGGAATTTACC
>NZ_LWFI01000230.1:0-878 GCF_001635735.1 Oleiphilus sp. HI0067 | reverse complement strand
CAACGCTAAACCAGTTTGGCCTTCAAAGAAGTCGATACTGCGCTGAACTTCAATGGCAACTTGCGCCATCTCTTCATCGGCAGACAAAGTGGCACGCCGAGAAATAGCAAAGTCACGCGAGAAATACAGCTGCGACGATTTGTGGATAGTAATCAATCCGAAATCATTTTCGCACTTAAGCGTCAATTGAAGCTCATTACTTGGTTCAATCGTTTCGGATAGATTCTTTAAGGCTAAATCACTTACTGTAATTCGCTTTGGCTTTAGACCAACCGCTATTGCAGACTGCGTTAATGTATCGATCAAAGCTTGTCGTGCGACACGAGCATGCAACCTCGGAGGGCGGTTTCTTAAGGCTTCTTTGGGATAATCAAAATACTCAACTTGCGCGTCCATCGCAGCGTCATCCATTAGCGCTTGCACAGCCCAATGAACAGCTGACTCTAATTCGGTCTCAGGCACATTAGGAGCATCGAGTTCAATGCGTTGGTAATCATTTCGAGGAAGCACGATATCGCAAGAGACACCTTTCAAACCTTGTTCTCTAACAAAATTTCGAAGGTTTTGTAGGCGTTTATTAGGCGCAGAGGGTAACCAGTATGATTCCATCAATTTTAAGGATGGATAACGTGCGGAGCGCGTTAGAGCGATTGCTAAACCATCTGTACGAAACTCAAGGCCAACTCGGGTATGAGCAGTTCGAGAAAGGATTAAAGAACGCACCAAAAAATGCCTAACAGTAGTTATTATTTGAACAGCAGAATAAAGAGTATGTAAGTGCTTGTAAACGGATCATGCATGAGCGTTTTGTCATACTGATTAACGCAAAAGCCCCGCTACTGCAGGGCTTTTCGATCTTATTACTTGTTGTTGATCAT
>NZ_LWFI01000229.1:0-959 GCF_001635735.1 Oleiphilus sp. HI0067 | reverse complement strand
ATCGCTAATATCGACAATGACTTTGATGAAAATGAACGAATCACAATCAAAGAGCTTGGCAAAGAACTTTTTAGCCTAGACGATGCAACCATTTCAGATATCATCAAAGATGCTGAGCAATCAGCGCATGACTCAACTTCTTTGCACCAATTTACCTCAACCATTCACGAGCATCTGCAAGAGAAAGACAAATTCGCTCTCATCGTTGGCTTATGGAAAATAGCTTATGCTGATGGATCAATAGACAAATACGAAGAGCACATTATTCGCCGAGTGGCCGAACTCGTTTATCTTGATCACGCTAGGTTCACAGAAGCAAAGCATGTAGCAAAACCATGACGTATATCATTGGACATCGGGGCGCACGCGCAGAACTTCCTGAAAATACAGTGCCTAGCTTTGTTCACGCCCAACAAAATGGATGCTTCGCTTTTGAGCTCGACGTCAGGCTATCTTCCGACCATGAACTAATGGTATTTCATGACGTTACGACGAACAGAACGACGGGATACCGGGGAAATATACACGACATTCCATCATTGAAACTTCAGACGCTAAACGCTAAAGCAGATCATTTATGCTCAACATCGTGCTTCATTCCAACCTTAAAACAAGTTGTCGATGCCGTCCCTGAAACTTGGGACTGGCAATTCGAGATAAAACCTACGAGTAGACAAAGAATGGATATCCTCGCCTACAAGCTTGCACGATACCTCAGAACAAATAATCTTAAATTAGGGAGAGTAAGCGTTACATCATCTAGCCCGTATTTTCTAAATAAAATACATCGGATCGATAGAAAAATTCGGCGCGGTTTAGTTGCCGATTTTAATGGAAACACAGCCCTGCAAACTGCTAAAAATTTAGATCTAGAGCTCATTGCTCTTAACGATAAGTTCTGTAATCAAACCGTTACCAAAGACATACTATCAGCAGGAAAAGAGATCTCAGTATGGACG
>NZ_LWFI01000228.1:0-609 GCF_001635735.1 Oleiphilus sp. HI0067 | reverse complement strand
CAAGACCATAAACGTGTTGGAAACGGAGATACAGGCCCTAATACTGGTGGAATGGGAGCTTACTCCCCTGCTCCGGTCGTTACTCCGGAAGTTCACGCGCGTATTATGGATCAGGTCATCAATCCAACCTTAAAAGGCATGGCTGAAGAAGGGAATCGTTACCGCGGTTTTCTTTATGCAGGCCTGATGATATCGCCTGATGGTCAACCAAAAGTGATTGAATTCAATTGCCGTTTTGGCGATCCGGAAACACAACCGATCATGATGAGATTAGCGTCTGAGTTGGCACCACTGTGTAGCGCAGCTATTAACGGAACGCTAGCGGATCAAACGCCTCGTTGGCATGATAAGCCCGCTGTAGGTTTAGTGCTCGCCGCAGGAGGATATCCAGCTGCATACGATAAAGGAATCGCAATATCTGGGTTAACCCTGTCTTCGAGCAAAGAAGAGAAAGTCTTTCACGCAGGTACCAGCTTAAAAGACGGTGAAGTTGTGACCTCGGGCGGTCGCGTTCTATGCGCAACAGCACTCGGAGATAGTGTTTCAGAAGCGGCAAGCAATGCTTACGCACTTGCTAAGACGATCAGTTGGGAAGGCATGTTTTATCGC
>NZ_LWFI01000227.1:0-774 GCF_001635735.1 Oleiphilus sp. HI0067 | reverse complement strand
GGGCAGTGATGCACAACTGAAAGTGCAGTGGTTAGATTGTTTAGACGAATCGTCGCCGACACTCACTCAAGCCGAAAAGTTAGTCGTCAGTATTGAAGCAACGCCAAAAGTTTATCCTGAAAACGAAGCAATCCTTGAAGGAAAGAAAGTACTGTTATGTGGCGACTCTCCATTGCAATTGGATATTCTCAGCCGCACGATTTCCGAATCTGGTTGTGGCTTGGAATGGGCAAGTTCACCTAACGATATTTTCAAAGCGAGTGCCAAGGCACAGGAGTTTGATGCCTTTATCGTGACAGATACGGTACCAGGCATTGAGTTGAAGTCATTCTGTAAAACACTTAAATCTCGCTTGGCAAAAGTAAAAGGCAGTACACGTCTGCTGCTTTCTGTGTCGGATCCTGACTTGGTCGAAGACACCTACCAGAATGTCGATCATATATTCTATCGCCCCTCAGACAATAAAAGCTTTATCACCAAATTGATTCAGCAGATCGATCAAGAGGAGAGTAAAACCGCTGTGACAGACGAGCGCATACTCGTTGTTGAGGATGATCAAATTCAGCAAATCATTTTGGTTCAGCTATTAGAAGAATTCGGCATTAGTTGCGATACGGCAAATTCAGGGGAAGAAGCGCTGAAATGTTTAAAAGAAGCAAAACCAGCGATCATTTTTATGGACTGCATTATGCCCGGTATGGGCGGCATTGAAGCAACACGAAAGATACGTGCAAACCCCGATCAATATGGTGAACTGACCGTCATTGGTGCTAC
>NZ_LWFI01000226.1:0-747 GCF_001635735.1 Oleiphilus sp. HI0067 | reverse complement strand
TTAGCGGGGTGCTGAGCTCCTGCTTTTGAAGTCGTCGTGCGTAATGGCGTTGACTCAAATGCGCCAATTCGTGAGCAAGAACAGAAGCAAATTCTTGTTCATTCGCGGCATGTAAAAATAGTCCCGCATTGATACCGATAACGCTTCCGGGTACCGCGAACGCGTTTAACTCTGGGCTGTTAAGGATGACAAAGCGAAATGATTTGTCAGCGACTGTAGAGTTCGGGGCGAGAGAGTAGACAAGTTGTTCAAGATATTCTTCGACGCTAGGTTGTTCATAGGTGCGAACTTGGCCTCGTAGCGCAGATAGCCATGCAGTGCCTAACTCGCGTTCCTGTTCGATCGAAATGATTGTAGAGCTTGCGTTTCCAAAGCTTGGAAGCTCGGATTCATTTGCCTGAACAGAGAGTGAGAATAAGATTGCTGCAAAGAAAATAGAGCGCTGCATTTGAGCTAGTTGATCTCGGTGTTAATGTTATTGTGTTCTTTATAGTAACTGTACGTTGATTCCTAGTCACGAAAGCTTATTATTGCAAACCTTAAAATATCATTACCAAGAACAAATATGAGCGATTACGACCACCTTGTCGATGCGCGAGGAGAGGCTTGTCCAATGCCTTTGTTGCGCGCGAAATTGAAGTTGAATGAAATGTTACCAGGACAAACTGTCAAGGTGATGGCAACAGATGCCGGGTCTGTGCGAGATTTTGAAGCCTTTATTGGGCTAACTCCTCACGCTCTAGAAAC
>NZ_LWFI01000225.1:0-856 GCF_001635735.1 Oleiphilus sp. HI0067 | reverse complement strand
AATTTATTCTCTAAACCGGAGTGTTTGAAAAAACTATGAGGGTCATCAAGCTGGCTTTTACATTGATCAATAAAGCTTGCTGCAACATCAAGATATTCTTTTTTATAACGCTTGAACTCATTTTGTTGTTCGGGGCTAAGAACCTGCGGAACGAGTTGTAGTAAGTGAAATTGAATTTCGCGCTCACTCAGAATATTGCCTTGATATGGAGCTAAGACACCGATCTCAATAAAGCGTTTGTATAAGCGAAACCCCATCGCATGAAACGTGCGTACTTCTGGAATACTTTGGCCTTCACCTCGCACTGATTGCAGCTTTTTCTGAAAATCGAGTTGCGCGCTTTTATTGAACATAAGCACAAGTAAGCGTCGTGGGTCGTAGCCATCAGCAAGTAATTTATTGATTCGATGTGCAAGTGTTGTGGTTTTTCCGCTACCGGCAACAGCACGAATCACATAATGCGCAACGGGAGCATCGACAATAATGCGTTGTTCAGGTGTTAGAGATATCTCGGGCATGCAGTGCTTATCGTGTTACGCGGTATGTCGGATTACTTGAGTTTTGGTATCAGAGTCAACAAACTATGAACTTTACTAACAGGATATAAGTGTCAGCGGATGATGCGTGCAATCATACTATTAAGTTTACTGATCTGGGTAGGCGGATGTGCCTCAAAAAATGCGGTTCCAAACGATTTCCAAATCAATACATCAACGCAGTCGATTAAAGAGCCCTAAGGTTTGATGACAGCGATTTCCTCAGGCGATGAAGTCGCTATGAAGGAACGTATTTTGGCGGGAGACTCTGTGAATGCAGAGTTTGAGGGGCACACACCTCTGAGATACGTGATCAGCGC
>NZ_LWFI01000224.1:0-4428 GCF_001635735.1 Oleiphilus sp. HI0067 | reverse complement strand
CGTCATGCTTGTCGTGTCCGTGGTCGTCATGCTTGTCGTGTCCGTGGTCGTCATGCTTGTCGTGTCCATGGTCGTCATGATCGTCGTGTCCGTGGTCGTCATGCTTGTCGTGTCCGTGGTCATCATGATCGTCGTGTCCGTGGTCGTCATGCTTGTCGTGTCCGTGGTCATCATGATCGTCGTGTCCATGGTCGTCATGATCGTCGCGTCCATGGTCGTCATGTTTGTCATGCCCATGTTCGTCATGATCGCCATGATCATGGCCTTCAAAGGTTGCACCTTCGCGGAAGGCATATGTGATGGTTTCGTCTAACTCAAGTATCTCGACTTTCTTCGCAGACTCGGCAACGTTATCCATCGATTTCTCAAGCCAAGGTGTTAACTCTTCTCCCATCCAAAACACGACATCAGCATTTGCGAGTGAACGAGCTTGGGAAGGCTTCAGGCTATAGTAATGCGGCGATGCTTCTGCAGGAATGATAAGGTTGGGCTCTGTTACACCTGCGGTAACCTGACTAACAATTGAGTGCAGTGGTGCAATATCTACTGCAATGCTAGGTGCGTCAGCAAATGCTGTAAGAGGAAGTAATGACGTCATGAGCGCCAAGCGATTTTTCTTGAGCATATCTTTTCCTTGAGCCTGTTTTATTGGAGTTTAAATAAGTCTTCAAAACGTAATGATATGTTGTATCATAGCTCCTTCGTCCTTTGCTTAACAACTCGTATTTTTTGGTGGGTCGTTAGGCAGTTTTTTTGAGGTAATGCGTGAGCAAAAAATTAATAGAGTGCGAGCAGCTTTCAGTGTCTTTTGGCGCAAAGCCCGTACTCAGTAATATCTCCATGTCTGTTGGGGCAGGGGAAATCCTAAGTATTATTGGTCCAAATGGCTCAGGTAAAACCACTTTGTTGCGTGCGTTAATTGGTGCAGTACCGCATCTTGAGGGCACGATTAATAGATCACCTGACTTAAGTATTGGTTACGTTCCGCAAAAGCTTCACATTGATCAAACGCTACCGATGACGGTTGAGCGTTTTATGAGTCTACCTAAAAAGCACAGTAAGGCGAGTCTTGTTGAAGCACTCGAGATGGCAGGTGTTCCCAATCTCGGTAAGCAGCAATTAATGGACTTGTCAGGCGGGCAATTCCAACGCGTATTATTAGCGAGAGCGCTGCTAGGCAAGCCAAATTTACTCATTCTCGATGAGGCCACACAGGGCCTTGATCATGCTGGTGTTGCAGATTTTTATCGTCAAATCGCTGATGTAAAAGATAGTCTTGGCTGCGGTATTTTAATGATCAGTCATGAACTGCATATCGTTATGCGCCAAACTGATCGCGTGATTTGTCTAAACGGAAACATCTGCTGCCAAGGGCGCCCTGAAGTAATTACCGACATGCCTGAATATCGCAATTTATTTGGTTTGGATCAGAGCGAAGCGTTGTATTTGCACAAACCTCATGCTCATCATGATGACCACTACACCCATGATGAGAACTGTGAAGGAGGCCATCACCATGTTTGATGATTTTCTTGTTCGTGCAGTTCTCGCGAGTGTTGGTGTTGCGCTAGCCGCAGCACCTTTAGGGTGTTTTGTTGTGTGGCGTCGTATGGCTTATTTTGGTGATGCGACCGCACATTCAGCCGTACTAGGTATCGCTCTTTCTCTTAGTTTTTCTACGCCAGTTTTTCTGGGCGTTTTAATCGTTTGTATGATCATGGCGATCACCGTTTCATCATTGAGTGAGCGTGGCATTGCCATGGATACCTTACTAGGTGTGATGTCGCATTCAGCCCTGGCAATTGGTTTGGTTGCTGTGTCGTTTCTGTCCGGTGTGCGAATCGACTTAATGTCTTATTTGTTTGGCGACATTCTCGCTGTCGGTAAATCAGATCTCTTCATTATTTGGGGTGGGGCTGCGCTGGTATTAGTGCTCGCGACACTGCGCTGGAACGGACTATTACTATCTACGCTTAATCCTGATTTAGCACTAGCAAGTGGGTATAAACCAAAACACGAGCAGCTCATTCTTACTATTAGCCTTGCGATAGTGGTCGCAGTCGCAATTAAAACAGTCGGTGTATTGCTGATTGTCGCAATGCTTATTATTCCAGCTGCTACAGCTCGAGTACTCAGTTCTACCCCCGAGATGATGGCTGTTGTCGCTGGTGTGTTAGCGATTTCTGCAAGCTTAATTGGCTTGCATGGTTCCTATGTTTTCGATACTCCAACAGGTCCCACTATCATTAGTGTGTGTGCGATTTTGTTTGTTGTTGTGAACCTTGGATATCGTCTTCTTCCCAAGAAACTACGTAAAGGAATTTCATAATTATATGGAAGCGATGGTGGACGAGATTCAGCGAAAATTAGCTGAATCAAATGACATTCATACTTTGGCAGATATCTACAAAGACGACGTTAATATCGCCGTCTGGAAACGAGATCTCTCATCAGGATTACGTGATTCAATTGCATCTCTGCTTGATCAGGCTGAATTCATTCGTGTTGAAGATGATGTGACGCCAGAGAACGTAAAAGATCGCTTAAATCTGAAACTCGATCACTACGAAAATGTAGCGCCATTGGTCGATGATCTTTCACACGTCGTTGATATGTTTTGCTGCTTGTTTGAGCAAACACGCGTTGGTTTGCGTTTGACCAAATTAGATCGCGCTATGTGCCCGCGTTTTCATACTGATAAAGTGCCATGTCGTTTAGTGACTACCTATCAGGGACTCGCAACTGAATGGCTTAAGCATGACGATGTTGATCGCTCAAAACTTGGGGCAGGGAATAATGGCCTTTCAGATTCTGAGTCTGGGATTTACTCATCTCGTCAAGATATTCGATCCTTGACGGTTGGTGATGTTGCGCTCCTTAAGGGAGAGAAGTGGATTGGCAACGAAGGCGCGGGTTTAGTTCATCGATCCCCAAACGTCGGAGTAAACGAAAAACGTTTGTTGTTGACCCTCGACTTTATCGGTTAAGGCACAATTCTCTTAACATGCAATGAGCATATCTTGCTCGGTGAGTGGGGGAGCTATATCCATCATCGAGTCTCTTCAAACCAAATTGTTAGTTGTTCGTGAGATCTTTATGAATCATCAAAATATAAAAGGACTTACACAAAGTAGATTCTCGGTCTGGAAGTATTTGACGGGAGTACTTTGTGCGGTTCTCATCGCATCTTTATTCACCTTGTGGGATGAGTTTGTTCTTCACAGTGTTACTTGGCAGAAGTATTTCCATTCTCTGTTAACGGAGCATATCACCGCTGTCGCGACGAATGCCTCTTCCTATGGAATGATGCTAGTGATCGTGAGTTTTGCTTACGGTATTTTTCATGCTATCGGTCCCGGGCATGGCAAGGCTGTTATTGTGACTTATTTGGGAACCAATAAAGACAATATTCGAAGTGGAATATTTATCTCCTTTACTGCGGCGCTTATGCAGGCCTTGGTTGCTATTGTTCTTGTTTCACTTTTATCGCAAATCCTTGAGCTTAAGTTCTCTGAAGTGACTCAGTATGGCGAAAAAGTATCACTTGTGGGCTATGTGCTAGTGATGATGTTGGGTTTAGTTTTAGTGTTGACGGGATTGCGTCGCATTATGAAAACTAAACCTCTTGGTAGCTGGTCTTTTGGTCGCTTGTTTAGCGAGACAGAAAGGCATAGCGACGAGCATGAAGTCAGCCATAATGATCTCGATCACTCGCATACTCACCATCATGATCACTCACATGGGCACCATTCGCATGAACATTCTCACAATCATCATTCTCATGATCACGGTTCATCTTGTGGCTGCAATCATGCTTACGTTCCTGAAACAAAACAGACTCCGTGGCAAACGTTTTTACTGATTTTATCGATGGGGTTTAGGCCATGCTCGGGGGCAATTTTAGTGCTTATTTATGCGCACTTAGTCGGTGTGTACGGTTACGGTGTCACCGCTACTTTAATGATGGGTTTAGGAACAGGTTTGTCTGTGAGTATTCTCGCTGTTATCGCAGTATATGCTAGAGGATGGATCGAACGATTTATCGGTGAGTCTGGATTAGCAGAAACGCATTCTCACTCACGGTTTGCACATTATGTTCGTATTTTTGGGGGCATTGTACTCGCTGTTCTAGGTTGGGAGCTGTATCAAGCTGCAACGGTTGTGCAGGCGGCTCATCCATTGTTCTAGATCGATATCTATCGGTACGATTTAACGGCTCAGTGAGCCTTTTTTATTGAGAACTAAATGATATGTTATATCATAACGTTTTTGAGTTTGAATTATAGAATTAAGAGATGATTAGACGTTTATGTATCAAAAATTCTTTGGAAGCCTAGAGCACAAAAGAGATGGCGATAAAGTTGAACTGAAGGCTGTGCTAGAGAATCTAGCTTTCAACGAAGACGGTTTAGTACCGGTGATCACTCA
>NZ_LWFI01000223.1:0-24875 GCF_001635735.1 Oleiphilus sp. HI0067 | reverse complement strand
TGACTCGATCCTTATCGATGAGGCGAGAACACCTCTTGTTATTTCAGGCCCTGCCCAGGACAGCTCAAAGCTATACAAAGCAATTAAAGGAATCATCCCGCTATTGAAGAAAGCGGAAGTCGGTGAAGATGGGAAGCCGTTAGATGACGGTCACTTCATTCTTGATGAAAAAGCGAAGAGTGCTGAACTCACTGAATCTGGTTTAAGTTATCTAGAATCAGTGTTTATTGAGCACGGCTTGTTGCAAGAAGGTGATAGCCTTTATGCGCCTGGTAACCTTGTTCTGCTTCATCACACTTCATCGGCATTACGTGCCCAACATCTGTATCACAAAGATGTTGATTACATCATTCAAGACAAGCAAATCGTGATTATCGATGAACATACCGGCCGTACGATGGCAGGTCGTCGATGGGGCGAAGGGCTTCATCAGGCGATTGAGGCGAAAGAAGGCTTAGCGATTCAAGCAGAGAGCCAAACTCTCGCATCTACTACCTTCCAGAACTTCTTCCGTATTTACGACAAGCTTGCTGGTATGACTGGTACGGCGGATACCGAAGCGTACGAATTTAATCAAATATACGGGCTAGACGTGGTTGTTATTCCAACGAATAAAACTATTGCTCGTATTGATCATAACGATCTTGTTTATTTAACGCAGGAAGAAAAATTCCAAGCAATTATTGATGAAGTTAAAGCAGTTGTTGCAGCCCAACGCCCAGTACTTGTTGGCACAGCGAGTATTGAGTCGTCTGAATATTTGTCAGGTTTGCTGAAAAAAGCAGGTATTAAACATAGCGTTCTGAACGCAAAGCATCACGCTCAAGAAGCTCAGATCGTTGCGCAAGCAGGTCTTCCAGGTACGGTCACGATAGCGACCAACATGGCGGGCCGTGGTACCGATATCGTTCTTGGTGGTAACTGGGAAGCTGAAGTCAAAGCGCTCAAAAACCCTGATGACGCAAAAATTGAAAAGATTAAAGTAGAGTGGAAAGCACGTAACGAAGCCGTGAAAGAGGCTGGTGGTTTACACATACTTGGTACTGAGCGACACGAATCTCGCCGTATCGATAATCAGTTACGTGGTCGTGCTGGTCGTCAGGGTGATCCAGGTAGTACGCGTTTCTTCTTGTCTTTAGAAGATAACTTAATGCGTTTGTTTGCTTCAGATCGTGTTCGAAACATCATGCAAGCATTAGGTATGGATAAGGGCGAAGCGATTGAACATAAGATGGTTAGTAACGCGATTGAGAAGGCGCAACGTAAAGTCGAAGGGCGTAACTTTGATATTCGTAAAGCGCTTCTTGAATATGATGATGTTGCTAACGATCAGCGTACAGTTGTCTATGAGCAGCGTAACGAGGTAATGGCCCGCGATGATATTAGTGATATCGTCGGCGCGGTTCGTGAAGAGATCGTGAACGAGGTTGTGAGTGATTTTATTCCACCGCAAAGTATCGAAGACATGTGGAATATTCCTGGTCTTGAACAAGCCTTGAAAGCGGAATTTGCAATCGAGTTACCCGTGCAAGAATGGTTGAAGGCTGATGACAATCTGCACGAAGAACCATTGCGAGAGAAGATTCTTGAAGCGGTTGTTGCTAAGTACAAAGAAAAAGAAGGGACCGCTGGCTCAGAGTCAATGCGTGCTTTTGAAAAGCAGGTCTTTTTACATATTCTTGATACTTTATGGAAAGAACATTTGGCGTCAATGGACCACTTACGCCAAGGCATTCATTTACGTAGCTATGCGCAAAAGAATCCTAAGCAAGAGTATAAGCGTGAAGCATTTGAGATGTTCCAAGATATGCTTGGGCGCTTGAAGCATGAGGTTGTAAAGGTAACAAGTCATGTTCGTATTCAGTCCGAAGAAGAGCTTGCTGAGATTGAGCGTCAGCGTCGCGAAGAGCTTGCTCGTCAATTAGGTGCAGCACAAACGCAGCATGATGCTGCTCCTGGTTCGGAAGAGGAATCAAATCAATCTGAAGAGTCTAAGGCTGAGCCTATGACGCGTGATGGCCGTAAAGTTGGTCGGAACGAACCTTGCCCATGTGGTTCAGGTAAAAAATATAAGCAATGCCACGGCCGCATTACGTCTTAAGTTGTTGAGGAAGTGTTATGGCTGTAGGTGCTGATTTTTTTCCTGAAATGCCTCCAATCAAAGGGCTAAAGATTGGTGTGGTTGAAGCGGGTGTCAGATACGCAGATCGAAAAGATCTCGTTCTATTTTCTGCTGAAGCGGGTTCTCGTGTTGCAGGTGTGTTCACCAAGAATGCATTTTGTGCAGCGCCGGTTCATATCGCTAAAAAGCACTTATCGATTATTCAGCAGCAAGACCAGCCATTTAGCCTTTTAATCAATACAGGTAACGCGAACGCGGGCACAGGTGAGCAAGGTTTTATTGATGCGCAGGCATGTTGTGAAGCAATTGCCGAACAGTTTTCTTATAGTGCTGAGCAGGTACTGCCATTTTCGACAGGTGTGATTGGTGAAAAGCTTGCTGAAGATCGAATTTGTACCGCTGCGCCATCATTAAAAAACGCTTTGAATGATAAGGCTTGGCATGATGCAGGCCTTGGCATTATGACAACAGATACGCGCCCAAAAGGCGCTTCTGTTCAGCTAGAATATGCTGGCAAAACCGTGACCATTAACGGTATTAGCAAAGGCGCTGGCATGATTAAGCCGAATATGGCGACGATGCTTTGTTTTATCTCGACAGACGCTAAGCTTCCGCAAGATCTCTTAAACGAACTTTCTTCTGAGTTGGCGGATCGGTCTTTCAATCGCATTACTATTGATGGTGATACTTCGACAAATGATGCTTGTATGTTGATTGCGACTGGCCAAGCGATGGATGTTGAAATATCAAAAAACGATGCTGATTACGTATCCTTCAAAACTGCTTTGTCAGATATCTATCTTGAACTTGCTCACGCGATTGTTCGCGATGGCGAAGGTGCTACTAAGTTTGTCACTATTCAGGTTGAGCAGGCGAACAGTGCTAATGAAGCTCTCGATTTAGCCTATACCATTGCTCATTCTCCTCTCGTTAAAACCGCCCTGTTTGCGAGTGATCCAAACTGGGGACGTATTTTGGCCGCGTTAGGACGTGCGCCTATTGATAACTTGGATCTTGATAAGGTCCAGATTTATTTGGGTGACGTAATGTTGGTTGAGAATGGGGGGCGTGCTCAGAGTTATTCTGAAGAGAAAGGACAAGCGATCATGGATGAAGAAGAGATTCTTATCAGACTTGTTCTGAACCGAGGAATAGTTAATGAGACAGTATGGACAACTGACTTGTCTCATCAATACGTCACTATCAACGCGGAATATAGAACCTAAGGTATGTCGGGCACTAAACGTGTTCATGTCGCGGTTGCGGTAATTCGGCAACCCTCAAAGCACGGTGCTAATATCTTGATCAGTAAGCGTGCTGACGATGCTCATCAAGGCGGCCTCTGGGAATTTCCCGGCGGGAAAGTCGAATCTTACGAGACGGTTCAACAAGCTCTTAAGCGAGAATTAAACGAAGAGCTTGGAATAGATATCAGGTCTGATATCTCTCCTTTAATTCAAATTCGTCACGACTATAGCGAAAAGCACGTTTTCCTCGATGTTTGGAATGTTGATGGCTTTGAAGGAGATGCGCGTGGGTGTGAAGGCCAGCCTTTGCAATGGGTGTCTCCAACCGCTCTTTCAGACTTAGATTTCCCAGAAGCGAACAAGCCGATTATTGATGCGGTTTGTTTGGGGCGTCGTTATCTTATTACGCCTCAATTTGATTGCTATGAAGATCTAGCTTCACATCTATCACAAGCAGAATCCAAGGGTTTTGATCTTATACAGTTGCGACAACATCATCTTAACGATGAGCTTTATATTTCGTGGGCTAGCAAGCTATACCAACAATTTCCAAATGTTCGTTTGGTGTGGAATAGAACGTTAAGAGTCATGGCTTCTCTTCCTGGAGATGCTTGGCATTTGAACGCGGAGCAGGCGCGGCAGGCTAAGCATGAGGGCTATAGCCTTCCATATTTGTTTGGTGTTTCATGCCATTCAAAATCTGAATTAGCATTGGCAGAGAGTGTTGGTGCAAACTATGCTCTATTGTCGCCGGTTCAACGGACACAATCACACCCAGATGCAGAACCATTAGGGTTAGCTAATTTTGAAGCCTTGTTAGAGGGGTGCAATATTCCCGTGTATGCGCTTGGCGGAATGAGAGATGAGCAATTGGGTGAGGTAATTCGTGCTGGCGGACAGGGCATTGCTGGTATCAGTACATGGCAAACGATTATAGAGGGAACGCGTTAATGGAAAATAAACTAACGCATGTCAATGAATCAGGTAATGCGCATATGGTTGATGTGTCGGGGAAGGCAATAACTGGACGTATTGCTATTGCAGAGGCTTATGTTGACATGAAGCCTTCAACCTTATCATTGATATTGAGTGATCAGATTGAAAAGGGCGATGTGTTAGCAGTGTGCCGAGTTGCAGGTATTATGGCAGCTAAAAAGTGTTCTGAACTTGTCCCCTTGTGCCATGGTTTAAATTTAAGTGCTGTGAGCATTGATTTTGAGCCGCAAGACGTCAACGATTCGGCGCGCTTACGCATTGTTAGTACATGTAAGTTGAATGCGCAGACAGGTGTTGAGATGGAAGCGTTGACAGCTGTTAGCGTTGCTGCGCTGACTGTTTATGACATGTGTAAAGCTGTTGATAAAGCGATGCAAGTTAATGGCGTTCGATTGTTAGAAAAGCATGGCGGTAAGAGCGGCAGTTACTACGCAGACAATTAAATGCACTGCCAGTAATGGCATTAAAACACACGACGGTTCGAAACTAGAGACAATCTATGACTCAGACTAATCAAACGAATACAGCGCTAGTTGATCCTTTTGGACGAAAGATTAACTATTTGCGTTTGTCAGTTACTGACCGTTGTGATTTTCGCTGTGTTTACTGCATGGATGAAGAGATGACATTTGTTCCACGCAGTGAAGTCTTGAGTCTTGAAGAAATGCACCTTCTTGCGCGTGCGTTTGTTGAGCTTGGCGTTCAGAAGATCCGTTTAACAGGTGGAGAGCCCCTTGTTCGCAGTGGTGTCGTGGAATTATGCAAAAACATCGCGTCGATCGATGGTTTGCAAGAATTAGTCATGACTACCAACGGCTCTCAGTTGGCGCGTTTGGCTCCTGAATTAAGAGAAGCGGGTCTAGGCCGGTTGAACATTAGTCTGGATAGCTTAGATCCCGATAAATTTAAAAAACTTACTCGTACAGGTGATTTGCAAACAGTGCTTGACGGCATTCAGGCCGCAAAAAAAACGGGTTTCGACAATATAAAGCTCAATGCAGTCATACTTAAAGGTAGGAACGTTGATGAGGTCATTCCTCTCGTAGATTTCGCTGTAAAAGAGGGGCTTCATCTGAGTTTTATTGAAGAGATGCCCTTAGGTGCAATCAGCGAGCATTCACGTAAAGAAGAGTTCGTGAGTAGTGATGAGCTCAAACAGATTATTGCGAGTCATTACCCTTTAAGTGAGCAAGTTGATAATTCGGCGACTGATGGTCCTTCGCGATATGTGCAAGTCCTTGGAAGTTCCTCAAAAATTGGTTTTATCTCTCCGCATAGTAATAACTTTTGCTCAGCCTGTAATCGTGTTCGCGTGACGGCTGAAGGTCGACTATTGTTGTGTCTTGGTAATGAGCATTCTGCAGATCTGAAGCAGGTGATTAGACAAACAAACGGAGATATTGACGCCTTGAAAACTGCCATCATTAAGGCTTTAGATCTCAAACCTGAACGTCATCATTTTGATCTTAACTATGATCCTCAAATTTTACGCTTCATGAATGCGACAGGCGGTTAGAACTTGCTGCAAGCTAGAGTGTTTTTTGTGCTACAATCCGCGGCGATTTTTTTAGAGGACTGTTTGTGAGCATTCGTTTTGTAGAAAGTTGTCGTTTGCCAACACCTTTTGCTGTGTTTGATATGCATGGTTTTGAAGAGATTGAATCAGGGCAAGAACACGTTATTTTGAGTCTTGGTGATGTCGGTAATGGAGAGCCCGTTTTAGGTCGAACCCACTCAGAGTGCTTAACTGGTGATGGTTTGTTTAGTATGCGCTGTGATTGCGGCTACCAGTTAGAACAGGCACTCCAAAGTATCGCAAACGAAGGGCGCGGTGTGCTGATGTACTTGCGTCAAGAAGGCCGTGGTATAGGTCTTTTGAATAAGATTCGAGCGTACCATTTGCAAGATCAAGGTGCGGATACGGTAGAAGCAAATGAGCAGCTTGGTTTTGAAGCAGATTTGCGCGATTACAGTATTTGCGGCCCTATGCTGAAGCATCTTGGCGTTCAGTCACTAAAACTAATGACCAACAATCCACGGAAGGTAAAGGCGCTTACTGAAGCTGGTATTGACGTTGTTGAGCGTGTGCCTTTAGAGGTTGGACGCAATCCTCATAACGATGGTTACTTAAATACGAAGGCGAGTAAGTTAGGGCACTGGTTGAAAACGCATCAAGACGATGACTAGTGCGTGTCTATGGTGTTTTATCTAGCTTAATAAAAGCCTGAATTTTTGTTTGCGCGCCACATTTTATGGCGCGTTTTGCTTTCAGGTTTGGGATTTAAAGCGCATCTAGCTTCTGTTTAATACTTTCTTCTATGCCTTTGGCATCCAATCCGCATTGTGCGAGTAAGTCTTCCGGCTTACCATGATCTACAAACTCGTCAGGCAAGCCCAAGTGTAATGTTTGGGTGTTGATTCCGTTTCTCGATAGAAACTCTGAGACGCCAGCGCCGGCACCACCTGCGATCACATTTTCTTCCAACGTCACAAGTAATTCATGATCCTTGCATAGGGATAAAATCATATCTTCATCTAATGGTTTCACAAAACGCATATCGATGACGCTGGCATTCAGCTTATCGCCTACTTCTTTAGCTCGTTCAAGCAAGGCGCCAAAAGATAAAATAGCGACTCGATGGCCAGTCTTAACTTGGCGAGCTTTACCAATTTCGAGTGATTCCAGCGCTTTAATTATTTCGATGCCCGGCCCTGTGCCGCGTGGGTAGCGAATCGCTGCCGGGCCTTCAAATTCGAGTCCGGTTTGTAGCATGAGTCGACACTCTTGCTCATTTGATGGCGCCATAATGAGCATGTTTGGTATACAGCGCATGAAAGACAGATCAAACGCGCCTGCATGAGTTGCGCCATCAGCACCAACTAATCCTGCACGATCAACTGCAAAGGTAACGTCTAGGTTCTGTACAGCAACATCATGGACAAGTTGGTCATAAGCACGTTGTAAGAATGTAGAGTAAATCGCAACAACGGGCTTCAGCCCTTCACATGCCATGCCAGCAGCTAGTGTAACCGCATGCTGTTCAGCAATAGCGACATCGTAATAGCGTTCGGGAAATTGTTCGGCAAAAGATACAAGGTCTGATCCCTCTTTCATTGCTGGTGTGATCCCAATGATGCGTTGATCAGCTTTTGCTGCATCACAAATCCATTGACCAAAGATATTTGAGTAGCTCGGCTTTTTCTTGGCAGTTGCGATGTTTTGGTTGGCTTGCTTGGCTTCGATTTTGTTGATTGCATGGTAGCCAATAGGATCGGATTCGGCAGGAGCGAATCCACGCCCTTTTTTCGTGACAACATGCAGGAACTGAGGGCCGCTCATGTGGTTCATGTTATCAAGTGTTTGAATTAGTAGTGGCAGGTCATGGCCATCAATTGGGCCAATATAGTTGAAGCCTAGTTCTTCAAACAAGGTGCTTGGGGCCATTAGACCTTTGACATGCTCCTCGGTTTTACGAGCAAATTCACGAAGGCTCGGTGTGCCGCTCAATACACGCTTACTACCGTCACGTACTTGATTGTATGCCTTGCTTGAAAGGATTTGTGCTAAGTGATTTTTTAAGCCGCCAACATTGTTGGAGATCGACATGTCATTGTCGTTAAGAATGACGAGCAGGTTAGGATAAATGTCGCCTGCGTGGGCAAGTGCTTCAAACGCCATGCCAGCGGTTAACGCGCCGTCTCCGATGACTGCAATTGCTCTACGATTCTCACCTTTGTGTTTTGCTGCTAAAGCCATGCCAAGTGCGGCACTGATGGAAGTGCTCGAGTGGCCAACTCCAAACGTGTCGTACTCACTTTCCGATCGCGTTGGAAAAGCAGCTGGACCATCCTGCTGACGAATGCGAGGCATAGCGTCTCGGCGGCCTGTCAGAATTTTGTGAGGATAAGCTTGGTGACCCACGTCCCATACTATGCGATCTTCCGGCGTGTTGAACACATAGTGCAAGGCAGCTGTCAGTTCAACGACTCCTAATCCTGCCCCAAAATGCCCGCCTGATTGTCCTACGCTATAAAGTAAGAAGTGCCGCAATTCGTAGCATAACTTTTCCATCTGCTCTGCAGATAGCAGTCGCAACTGGTGCGGAGATTCGATCTTATCGAGCAAGGGCGTAGACGGTCGCTCTGTTGGGATGTCGTTAAAAGTATGAAGATCGTACATCTGGTTCGCTGTTATGGTTTCGCTTGGGGTTCGAGTATATCAGAAAGTCTATTTTTCAAGGCTTTTTCTTCTTCGCTTAATGAATGCGTCTAATGACGTAATCTGCAATTTCTCTCAGTTCGTCAATATCACGGTCGTTTAAGCGATTGAGGCTAGATAGGCAATCTTTGTGCAGACCTTCTAGCTTCTCTCTAGCGCCTTCAAGACCTAGCAGGGAAACGTAAGTAGGTTTGTTTAGTGCCTCGTCTGCACCGGACGTTTTACCAATTGTTTCGGTATTGCCCGTCACATCCAAGATGTCATCTTGAACTTGAAATGCCAGTCCTAGCGCTCGAGAGAAATCTGCCAAGGCGGCCAATTCTTTTTCAGATGCCTCAGCACACAGTGCGCCCAGTTCCACTGCAGCGCTAATCAGCTTGCCAGTTTTGTGATGATGCATGACTTCAAGCTGTTTTAATGACAGTGCTTTGCCTACCGAGTCTAGGTCAATTGCTTGACCAAGTACCATTCCTTCAGCACCGCTTGCTTTTGCGAGTGTTTGAATCAGCTTAAGTTTTGTTGCGTTATCTTGAGGGCAGGAGTTTGATGAAACTAATTCAAACGCCAGCGCCTGGAGAGCATCGCCGGCAAGAATGGCTGTAGCCTCGTTAAATGCGATATGGCAAGTCGGCTGTCCCCTACGTAATGCATCATCGTCCATGGCAGGTAGGTCGTCGTGAATTAATGAGTACGCATGAATCAATTCGATCGCACATGCGGCATGCAATGCACTTTCTCTAGAGCAATTGAGGGCTTTTGCAGTAGTGATCGTAAGTAGTGGGCGAACGCGCTTACCGCCTAGTACAACGCTATAATGCATGGCTTTATGCAATTCAGTGTCTTTGCCACTTAGGTCTTCAATAAATTGCGAGAGCGCACGGTCAATCAGATCACGATAGTGACTAAAAAAGATAGGCTGTTCCATAGAGAAGCTTACTAGGCAGAGTCGCCGTCATGATCAGAGGTAAATGGTTTAGTGCTTAATTCGCCATTATCGTCAAGTAGCTCATGTACTCGTTGTTCTGCTTTTCGCAAAGTTTGTTGGCAGTTTCGAGTTAATTTAACGCCTTCTTCAAACGCTTCTAACGATTGCTCGAGAGATAGTTCGCCCTTCTCCATTTTATCGACAATAGCTTCTAGCTGTGCAAGAGATTGTTCGAAATCATTGAGTGCGTTGTCTTCGTTTATCGACATGCTGGCGTATATCTCCGTCCGATCCAAGTTTGTGGAAAATCACATATTCCAATGTGAAAAAAAAAGTTTAGTGACTACACTTTTTAAGTGCTCAAATTCATAAATAACAAGTATGCAAACTGGCGTGTATTCACAACTTTAAAGCTGGGTTTAAGTATAACGATTCATTGTTCCTCGTTGAACCTAATTTCGCCCTGCAATAACTGAAATATCAACCATATATGAGAGAAGAGGGTTCTTCATTTGGATCTCGCAACCCTAATAGGATTAATCGGAGGATTCGCCATTATTGCTTTTGCAATGGTGTTGGGTGGCTCTGTAGGGATGTTTTTCGACATTCCTTCTGTACTAATTGTGTTAGTTGGCTCACTACTCGTGTGCTTAATGAAATTTTCTCTCGCACAATTTTTAGGTGCAGTGAAAACCGTGGCAAAGGCCTTTATGTTTAAGCTTGATTCACCGGAAGAGTTAATCGGTGTGATCAAAGAGTTGGCTGAAGAAGCCCGTAAAGGTGGTTTGCTCGCTTTGGAAGGCAAAGAGATGGACAACAACTTCTTGAAAAGAGGGATTGGCTTGTTGATAGACGGGCATGATGCAGATGTTGTGCGTTCGTTATTGAGTAAAGATAAAGCGCAGACCTTAGAGCGCCACAAAACGGGCGCCCGAGTTTGGGAAGCTTTAGGAGATGTAGCGCCGGCGATGGGCATGATCGGTACTTTAATAGGTCTTGTCGCAATGCTATCGAACATGGATGACCCTAAATCCATCGGTCCAGCAATGGCTGTTGCCTTGTTAACCACACTTTACGGCGCAATGCTTGCTAACATGGTAGCCATACCTTTCGCTGACAAGCTAAAACTTAGGATGACAGAAGAGAATCTTATCAAGAGCATGTCGATTGATGCGGTGATGGCGATTCAGGCTGGCCAAAATCCTCGAGTAATAGAAATGATGTTGCGTAATTACCTTCCCGAAGGTGCGCGTGAAACTGAAGCAGAAACAGGTTAACGCGCACATGTCTGATCAAGAACATGAGTGCGAAGAATGCAAACCGGGGCTTCCTGCTTGGATGGGAACCTTTGCAGACTTAATGTCTCTGCTCATGTGTTTCTTTGTATTGCTTCTATCGTTTGCTGAAATGGATGTTTTGAAGTTTAAGCGTCTTGCTGGCTCCATGCGTGAAGCATTTGGTGTTCAGAAACAAGTCGAAGTGAATCAAGTCCCTACTGGCACCAGTGTGGTAGCACTAGAGTTCGCGCCGGGAAAACCAGAGCCAACGCCCATTCGGACAGTCATGCAACAAACGACTAATCCCAACGAGCAAAGTTTAGAGTTGATGTGCGATCAATCAACACCGCGTGAGGCTGCACATGAATGTACCGATGCATTGGATGAAAATGATAGGGAAATGCTAGAGCTGCAACAATTATTGGTTTCTACTGTCACTAAGGCTGCTGAGGAAGCAGAAGATCAGGCTCTCGAAATTGCGTCTTTTCTAGAGAAAGAAATTTCAGAAGAATTAATCGAATTAGAAACTCAAGGGCGCAAAATTATTATACGAGTTGAAGAGAAAGGGTCGTTTTCTTCAGGTTCAGCGCATCTGGAAGATGATTTTTTACCTATTTTGGACAAGCTCGTTGACCTACTAGGCTCTGTTCAGGGTAGAATTTCAATAGAAGGGCACACGGATGATGTGCCGATAAAAACAAAAGAATTTCCATCAAACTGGGATTTGTCAGCAAAACGCGCTTTAGTCGTTGCCCACGGACTCATGGAATCGGGTGATTTAGACCCAAGACGTGTTTCGGTCTCGGGCTTTGCAGATAGCCGTCCTTTAGTCGCAAACGACTCTACTGAGCATCGAGCTAAAAATCGACGCGTAGAGATCGTGCTTGAAGAGAAAAGCGCAGACTCAATGCGCAAAGATATTCAAGCCAGTGAACAAGCGGTTGATGCTGCGAATACTAGTTTGCTGCGAGACATGTTAGATTTGTCGCCGGAGGAAATTTTCTAGCTTAAGTTGCGGAGTAGCTATGTCTCAAAAAACATCAGAGCGTCGTCGGTATTTTCGGGTTGATGACCATATCGGTTTACGCTTGATGCTTGTCACCGACACTGACGTTGAGCATTTAGACTCAGGGTCGGTTCAGACGCCCGAACAAAGGCTGGTCAAGGTCAATAGTGCCATTAACCGTCATCTTGCTGGACTTAAGCGCAAAGATGAATCGCTCGCTACTTTACTTGGCTTGTTAAATCATAAGATAGATTTGATTGCGGCCGACGTTGATACAGGCAAACCTAAGGTTGATGATAAGCATGCACACACTTATATGATGTGTGAGGCGAATGTCAGTGCTTGTGGTTTGGCATTTCCATATCATACTGATTTCAGCAAAGCGCAAATGTTGAGTTTGCATATCAAACTCTTTCCTTCTGAAGAAGTTGTACAAGCTTTGGCGATGGTGGTTGGTTGTGAACGTCGCGATGCGTTTTCCGCGGAATTGTCGGACTATGAAAAGCAGCAACTCAAGGATCGACCATATTGGGTGCGTGTAAATTTTGAAGAGATTTCGGAGGTTGAGCAAGAGCTGCTTGCGCAACATGTAATTCAAAAGCAGGCCAGCAAGTTGTCGACCCGTGTGAAGTTAAAAGAAGAATAGTTTTTTAAATTGTGGCTTTGAGTTAGCCAAATTAAAGGCTTATCATCCTTGCTTTTGCAATACTGAGAGAATTCCCTTCATGGTCCTGTTTTGGCCTATTCAACAACAGCTTGATTGCATTAGTTCAAGCGGACGTATCCTCGGAAAAATCGGATTCGACATTCAAAAAGACGATTATATTTTTGTACCAGAGGATGTGTCACTTTCCTTAACTGGCGAAGAGCAAGCTAAGATCGATGAACGTTTAGCGGGTCTTAGATCAGGTTTATACCTCATTCCCATGCAAGATGACGATTAACTTGGTTTCTCATAATCGCTTTTAGTTTGAATTCTCCTATGTCACTAGATTTGTTGTGCCGTTATCACAACGATGCGGTCTATGCTTGCTTTCTCCCATCCTTTGATCAATCGATACCAACATTCGACATTGGTTCGCAACATTTCATATGCTTTATTGGTGGCGATTTTCGTCCAATTTCGGATGGAAAATTGGCGCGTTTAGCGTCAGATCTCTTAGCGCAAGGTGCATGTTATTTTGTGTGTTGGGGGAGTGATAGTGAACGCTTCCATGATTTGATCGAAGATATGCTACTTGGCGATGTTGCAAGATCGGCCGAAGAGGCCATTGTTATGAACTCTTGGCATGTATATTCTGATTTAAGTGAGGCCTTGTTGTTCTTTTTATGCCATGCAAGTCCATCTTCAAGTTATACGGAGCAGTCGATTTCCCGCGTAGCGATTACACTCGCTCAAGAAGATAATTCTAAAATCATACAGACTTTTCTCTCTCAGCCAGAACTATATGTGGATTGATTCGTGGTCGTTAACTTATGCTCTGCTGCACTCGCCACTAAAAAACTGATGTGGTTCAGGAGGCATACTTGGGTCCATGGTTGAATGCGCAAGTAAATTTAAGTTGGAAAGTCGATTGAATTTCATCGTGTCTTTATTAACAACCAACACAGTGAGACCGTCTATAAGTTGGTAATGCTCAAACTGCTCGCTTTCATAGATACGTTGGTTTTCATAAATTTTAAAGGCGTCATCACTACCATCTACTTTACAGATTAGGGCGCTTTGTTCTTCTGCAGAAGAATGGTTTATCCATAGAAAGGAAGAAATAAAGAGAAAGCCTAGTAAGTATTTTTGCTTGAGTTTGATGAGCATATGCATAGTGATCTCTCTTGGTCTAATCCGGGTTCGTGTTCTTTACTACGCCTTAGAGATTTATTTCCACTTCGGTATAGGGCAAGTCTTGGCTGTTCTCTGAGTTGAAAGTCGTGTCATAACTGCGTTCGATTAACGAAATTTTGTTTTGATGAATGCGCACAAGTGAGCTTGTGCGCGTGCCATACTCTTTACTCCGAATGAAAATACTCGAAAGCAATTTCTCACTTTGAACCCCCAGTCCAGTATTAGGAAGTTCATTTTCAGGCGCTTGAGTTTGATCCTGCATTAACGCAAATAAGGCATTTTTTTGATCTGTGTTTGGCTCTGGTGAATCGTCGATGCACTTTTTAAATTCGCCTTTGGCTTTGATTACTTTTGGCCAAGGTGTGTCGAGTAGGTGATTACTCAGACCATAGATACCAGCATCAAGTATGCGAAAGTTTTGCGTGTCTCGATTACTCGTGTATACAAGTTCAGTACCATCGAAGATCAGGGCATTGAATCCGGTGTAATCTTCAGAGCTTTGTGCAAGGTGCGTAGCGTATTCTTGAGCGCTGACTTCGCTTAACAAAAACTCGTTTGGGATTAAGCCCCTTGATTTTTCGCCGCTTGAACTCGGAACTTCTCGAAAGTTAGTAACCGTGCATAATCGTTGATTTGCTGTGATACCCAGCCAAGTTCCTCCTGCGAGTTTATCTTTGCCAGCGCAAATGCCGTTATCCCATTTAAATGCTTGGTCTGTCGGTCGCTGATAAAACTCATCACGATTACCGAGCAATATGAGTGGCGTTTCACTCTTTGGTTGCCATTTAAAAATAATCAAACACATTACGTATCACTTGCCTGAATCTTGTTATGATATGGTGCTTACTTACCCACGTTTCGTCTATTTAAACAGATATGGTTATCCTAACGTATTTACTCGCTGGCGCCTTGGCTGGATTTATAGCCGGATTATTCGGTGTGGGTGGCGGTATTATAATGGTACCCGTATTTGTGTTTTGTTTTGAAACGCAAGGGTTTGATGCTTCCGTATTAACGCATATGGCGATCGCTTCCTCACTAGCGTGTATTGTTTTTACCTCTATCAGTTCAACGCGTAAACATCATTTACTTGGCGGTGTTGATTGGCATGTATTGTCGAAAGTCGCCCCGAGTATCGTTTTGGGTGCCATTTTAGGCGTACTGTTAGCACTGCAAATCAATGGCCAAGATCTTCGTATTTTACTCGGTATATTTGTCATGCTAGTCGCGGTTCGAATGCTTCGCAGGCAGCAGCCCGAGAATGCTTCAGATGGGGTGTCGACGCGAACAATGTTTCCGATAGGCTTAAGTATCGGTGGTATTTCAGCTTTGTTCGGTATTGGCGGTGGTACTTTAAGTGTTCCGTATTTTCATCGTTTAGGTTTGCCAATGAAGAGGGTGGTCGGCACGGCTGCTGCTTGTGGATTGCCAATTGCTCTCACGGGGGCTATCGCTAACATCACGTTTACTCTAGACTCCACGCTCACACCAAAATATAGCTGGGGATATATTTATCTTCCTGCTGTAGTGATGACCTCTTTAGTCTCAGTGGCGTTTGCGAGAAAAGGGGCGCAATTCGCTCAGATAATGAATGCAGAACGATTAAAACAATTATTTTCTATTTGCCTTTTTGCGATTGGCATTAAGTTTGTCTTTTTTTAAGTGAGGAGTAGTCGGTGGCTATAGCCTATCCACAAATTGATCCTGTTGCGGTCAGCCTTGGACCTTTAGAAGTGCATTGGTATGGCTTGATGTACTTGTTTGGCTTTTTGGCGGCTTACTTGTTAGGTAAAAAACGCGCGCAAAGAGCTGATGCTCCGCTTCAACCGCAAGATGTTGGGGATATGATTTACTATGCTGCGCTAGGTGTGATTGTTGGTGGTCGCCTAGGGTATGTGTTCTTTTATAATTTTCCGAAATTTCTCGATGACCCAATTTGGTTGTTTAGAGTTTGGGAAGGTGGAATGTCTTTCCACGGGGGATTGATAGGGGTTATCACAGCTCTATATTTATTCTCGCGAAAAGTCGGTTGCAAGCCATGGCAGCTAGTAGATTTTGTCGCGCCATTAGTTCCCATTGGCTTAGGCTTAGGGCGTATTGGTAATTTTATTGGTGCCGAGCTATACGGCCGTGCGTCCGACGTTTCATGGGCGATGGTGTTTCCTACTGATCCAACCCAATTGGCACGTCATCCTTCGCAGCTGTACCAGAGTTTCCTTGAAGGCTTAGTTTTGTTTTTAATTCTTTGGTGGTATGCATCGAAGCCGCGACCAATGTATGCGGTTTCGGGCATGTTCTTAGTTTTCTATGGGTTATTTAGATTTATTATTGAGTTTGTGCGCGAACCAGACGCGCATATTGGTTTTATTGCCTGGGGCTGGCTCACAATGGGTCAGCTATTGTCGCTACCAATGATTGCATTGGGGATTGGCATGGTTGTTTACGCAAACAAGCGTGGTATGGCGAAGGAGGCATAGAGGGTTAGTTATGCAAGCATATTTAGATTTAATGCAAGATGTTGTTGATAACGGTGTTGATCGCGGAGATAGAACGGGTGTTGGAACTCGCTCCGTGTTTGGTCGCCAAATGCGATTCGACTTGAGTGAAGGCTTTCCGTTGGTCACGACAAAAAAAGTGCACCTCAAGAGTATTATTTATGAGTTATTGTGGTTTCTGAAAGGAAGTACGGATAACAATTGGCTGAAAGAACGTGGTGTTTCGATTTGGGATGAATGGGCAACGCAAGACGGTGATCTCGGTCCTATTTATGGCAAGCAATGGCGAAGTTGGGCTGGTCAAAGCGGTGAAGTTGTTGATCAGGTTGCAGAGCTTATTCAACAAATCAAAACTAAGCCTAACTCGCGACGTTTGATTATTTCTGCCTGGAACCCAACTGAGTTACCGGACGAGACTATTAGTCCGCAGGAAAACGTAGAGCAGGGTCGTATGGCGTTGGCGCCTTGTCATTGTTTATTCCAGTTTTATGTTCAAAACGGGAAGTTGTCTTGTCAGTTGTACCAACGCAGTGCTGACCTATTTTTGGGTGTGCCATTTAACATTGCCAGCTACGCGATATTGACTCACATGATTGCGCAGCAATGTGACTTGGAGGTTGGTGACTTTGTTCATTCATTTGGCGACTGCCATTTGTATAGTAATCATTTGACGGACGAGATTGTGTTCGAACAACTCAAGCGCGAGCCTCGCGCCCTGCCAACATTGAAGATTAAGCGAAAGCCCGCTTCGATATTTGACTATGAGTATGAGGACTTCGAAATCGAAGGTTACGATCCTCATGGTTTGATTCGCGCACCGATCGCAATTTGATCTAGGCGGAAGATAGAGTAATGACTATGAAAAAATCGCTGATTGTTGCGTTGTCTCAGAATCATGTGATCGGTAGAAATAATAAGCTGCCTTGGTATTTGCCGAATGATCTAAAGTACTTCAAAGAAGTGACGATGGGTAAGCCTATCGTCATGGGACGCAAGACTTTTGAGTCTATTGGAAAGCCGCTTCCGGGAAGAGTCAACATCGTGGTGACACGCAATACAGATTGGTCTGCTGAGGGTGTGAAGGTCGTGCATTCCTTAGAGGAAGCCTTTCAATTGGCTGAATCGATTGCAGAGATTGATGGTCAGAATGAGCTTATGATTATTGGCGGTGACCAAATTTATAAAGCGTCTTTAGATTTGGTTGATAGGATGTATTTGACTGAAGTGCATCGGCATGTGGTAGGGGATGCCTATTTTCCTGAATTTGATCGCTCACAATGGTCGGAGTTAGGTCGGGAAGATTATAAAGCAGAAGAGCCTAATCCTTATGACTACAGTTTTGTTGTGTATGATCGTAAGCCAGCTTAAGCCTTAATAATAAAAAGCCCGAGCATCTCTCAGATACTCGGGCTTTTTGCTCTTTGTTATGCTGTTAGTCGAGCATATCTAAGTTACGTACACCGCCTTTGTCCGCACTAGTGGCTAGTAAAGCATATGCTTTAAGTGCTGGTGTCACTTTACGTGGACGATCTTCTAATGGCTTCCACGCATCTTTTCCTTTTGCGTCCATTGCATCGCGGCGAGCTTGTAACTCAGCATCGCTAAGTTTCACGTTGATGCTACGTTCAGGAATGTTGATTTCAATGATGTCGCCCTCTTCAATCAGGCCTATAGCACCACCTGCTGCAGCTTCTGGTGAGCAGTGACCGATAGATAGGCCAGAGGTGCCGCCTGAGAATCGACCGTCGGTTAATAGCGCACATGCTTTACCAAGGCCTTTCGATTTAAGGTAACTTGTTGGGTAAAGCATCTCTTGCATCCCTGGGCCGCCTTTCGGACCTTCGTAGCGAATAACGACAACGTCGCCTTCACTTACTTCATCGTTCAAAATACCTTTTACTGCTGAGTCTTGGCTTTCGAAGATCTTTGCTTTACCCGTGAATACGTGGATTGACTCATCAACGCCTGCCGTCTTCACAACACACCCATCAAGAGCGATATTGCCATAAAGAATAGCGAGGCCGCCCTCTAGCGAGAACGCGTTTTCGATAGAACGAATACAACCATCTTTACGGTCACCATCTAGGCTTGGCCATCTTGTCGCTTGGCTAAACGCGGTCTGTGTTGGAATGCCCGCTGGACCTGCTTTAAAGAACTCTGCCAATTCAGGTGAGTTGTTTTGCATGATATCCCACTCGGCTAGCGCTTCTTTCATTGTTGCTGAGTGAACGGTTGGCGTATCTGTATGCAGAATGCCAGCACGATCGAGTTCGCCCAAGATAGCCATGATGCCGCCTGCGCGGTGAACATCTTCAATATGATACTTTGGAGAGTTTGGTGCGACTTTACATAGCTGAGGAATCTTGCGACTTAGTTCGTCGATGTTCTTCATTGAGAAATCCAACTCTGCTTCTTGTGCCGCAGCGAGGAGGTGAAGAATAGTGTTTGTTGATCCGCCCATGGCAACATCAAGTGCTACAGCGTTTTCAAACGCTTTAGTGTTGGCAATTGATCGAGGCAAGACAGATTCGTCGTCTTGTTCGTAGTAACGGTGCGTAATATCTACGATCAAATCTGCTGCTTTTAAGAACAATTTCTCACGATCGGCATGCGTCGCGAGTGTCGTGCCGTTACCAGGAAGCGAAAGACCAATCGCTTCAGTTAAACAGTTCATTGAATTTGCGGTAAACATTCCAGAGCATGAACCACATGTTGGGCATGCGCTGCGCTCATATTCGGCAACTGTTTCATCATCGGCCGTATCATCCGCTGCGATAACCATCGCGTCGACAAGATCGAGTTTGTGTTCACTCAATTTTGTCTTACCCGCTTCCATTGGGCCACCTGAAACAAATACAACAGGAATGTTTAAGCGCAAGGCTGCCATGAGCATTCCGGGTGTGATTTTGTCGCAGTTTGAAATACACACTAATGCGTCTGCGCAGTGCGCGTTTGCCATGTATTCGACAGAGTCGGCGATGATCTCACGTGAGGGTAAGCTGTAAAGCATGCCATCATGCCCCATAGCAATACCATCATCGACCGCGATGGTATTGAATTCTTTTGCAACGCCACCCGCTTTTTCAATTTGGCGTGCGACGAGTTGCCCCATGTCTTTCAAATGAACATGTCCTGGGACAAATTGTGTAAATGAGTTTGCTATCGCGATAATTGGCTTTTCAAAGTCTTCTGTTGTCATACCAGTTGCGCGCCATAAAGCACGTGCACCTGCCATGTTACGACCATGAGTTGAAGTCTTGGAACGATAAGTTGGCATGTTTAATTTCTCGTCTTTAAGTAATGTATCTACACAAAAAAATTTCGAGCAAGCTTACCAGAAAACCTGCAGTGTCCACAGTAGATAGACACTTAGAAAGGCATAAAAGTGACTAAGATCTTATTCGCTTGCAGATCTGTGCGGAGATCACCTATTCTGCTCAGAAATATTCGATGAATTTAGGAGTAAAAAGTGAAGGTTGTTGTGTTTCCGCTAGAAGCAATGCTTTGTCCGAGAGGACGTGTGTCAGTGCGCGTGTTTGAAGCCCAATACCTTGATGCCATAAAAGATTGCATGAAAAACGATTTGCCTCTGGTTTCAGTGGCAATTAATCCTCAAGCAAAAGGGGGAGTCGATCTACCATTTTATCGTCAAGGCTGTTTGGCGAAAGTTGTTGATTTTGACTTGGATGACGATGGTGTTTTAGCGGTTGTTTTAGAAGGTGTGGAAAGTGTTTTGTTCACGCAAACTTATCGCACTGATAAGAAACTCTGGTATGCCGATTGTGAGCCTGTATCTGCATCGACCCATAGCGATGAGCGTTCTCAGCATTTGCCTCAAAACTATGATGATCTGATCGAGATTTTAAAGGCTTTGGTCAAACATCCGAGTATTGAAGAGCTAAATTTAACGATCGATTATGAAGATGCAGAGCAGGTAAGTTTACGATTGGTTGAATTGTTGCCATTGCCTCTAGAAGAGAAACAACGTCTTTATGAGCAGCCTGAATTAGTGAGTCGCCTAGAATCTATCTCTCAAACTGTATTAGAGATGATTTAACGCGGAGAATAAAAAACGAGTGCGTTACTCATCGACAGAACGACGTAGGTGACAGGAATAATGAGCAACGTTACGTAATACTGCTTGTTGATTTTCGGGTCGAGGTGTTTGTCTTCACGTGGCAGTACCAAGTGACTTAAGCATAAGATGATGCCAGCTAGCAGCAACCCTGCGATCACGTCACTCGCCCAGTGAACTCCAAGAATGATGCGTGAACAGGCAATGAGGATGATGATGATTAGTCCGCAGACCTTCCATACGTTAGATTTCTGACTAGGCATTGCCGTTAATACTAAGCATCCGATGAAGACAGCTGCTCCACTGGTATGCCCACTCGGAAATGCACCACTTGAAAGTGCACCGAGCAAATGGTCTGGGCGGATTGTGTTAAATAAGTATTTAAACCCATGGGTGAATCCGGCGACAGTGATACCCGTCAGAGCGAAGTAGATAGCATGCTTGTATTGTTTATGGGTCGCGAGAGATGCAACGCATATCAGGAATAACAAGATAAGCAGAGCTTGATCGCCGAGCAGCGTGATGAAAACAAAGAAGCTGTAAAACAAGGTATCCCTGACAGTTAATGCCTTGGCGAGAACCCATACATCAAAGCCATCTAGCATGCCGCTAATGTTTAAATAAGCAATGCTTGAAAATGCTATGGCACTTAAAGTGAATATTGAGCCAAAGTACACGAACGGTTTTGCTCGCTGTTTGCTCAGTGATAACCATAACAGGCTGATCGCAATTATTAGGCATAAAACAAGCACAAGGGCATAGGTAATATCACGATTTTGAGTAGCGAGTTGCGTTATTTCTGCTCCCAAATAACCGGGTAATATATAGGCTGGAGCCCATGCGATAGCTGAAAGCAGATTGATAAGAATAAATTTGGTGGGTGACATTTGGAGTACACCCGCAGTGAGTGGGAGTACTGGACGCAGAGGTCCGACAAACCGACCAATGACTACGCTGTAGGTGCCATATTTCTCAAAAAATCTTTCACCCTCTTGTAAGGCGTTTGGATACTTTGAAAAAGGCCATGTGAGAGGTAATCGGTCGTGGAAGGCACGGCCAATACAAAAGCTAATAACGTCACCAAGCACAGCGCCGATAAATGCGGCAGCTAATACCTCTATGAGCGGGATGCCTGCGAGTCCTGCAACGGCAGCAGTTGAAAACAGCAATGCAACGCCTGGGACAACAATGCCTGCGATGGCAAATGATTCGACAAACGCGATGATCGCAATTGCAGGTAATATTAAGCTCGCGTTTGCGGTGAGCCAGTGACTTAACTCTATTAAACTTGGCATCTTAGGTGGTTAGTCGTTCAATATAACGCGATTATTACCTTTGCTGTGTGCTTCAGCCAGCGCTGCATGCGCGCCTTGAAGCAACTCTTGAGCGCTTTTTGAGTTTTTAACAGGTGTGAATGTATTGGCGCCAATGCTGACTGTAATGCTGTCTACTTCGGGCCACGTGCTTTCTTCAATCGTTCTTCTGATTCGTTCTGCAATGACAAGTACGCCCTCTTCTGGTGTGCAGGGTAGTAGCAAGTAAAAACGCTGCTGGGCATCGAAGTATTGGCTGTCTCCTGCTCGAATCATTCCATTCAGCGTTTCAGATAATTGTTTCAATAAATCTTGCTGAATGCCAATACCATGCATTTCTTCTATTTGTTCAAAGTAATCGACTTCAAGAGACAATATGGAAACAGGGCGCTCTGTTTCTTTAGATCGTGAGACTTCTTTATTTAGTGTGTCTTCTAAGTGTCTGATGTTGTAAGCACTAGTCACCGGCTCATGAATGGCTAACTCAACGAGAGTACGACTGCGACTCTGGTGCAGCATTGCAAATGTTCCTGCAAATGCAATCATCAGTACATAGCTCGTGGCGAACAAAGAAACAGTGAGTAGATCTGCATGGTGGAATAACACTGCAGTGAAGCATAATCCTGCAACGATATTAAGGATTTTGGCTTGTTTCAGTGGTAAGGCGATGTAGGCAAACAAGCCCAGAGGGATGAGCCAGTACATCAATTGTTGTGCATGCGTTTGCGCGTCCAAGAGAAGGACCAGAAAAACAAAACATAGTGCTGCAACATTGGCGCGCTGAAGATTGCTAAGTTGATAGGTAAAGCGTGCGTAGGTCGCTAAGCCAAAAAATGTCAGACTCAGTAAACTTGCGGTGTAGACTAAAGGGTACATGCCGTATCGAAAGTTTTGCACGCCGAGCACGACCATAATGATTCCTGCAAGTAAATAGAGGCTGCTTATCACTTGGCCTTGCAGTTGTACTTCAGTTCTCATTGTTTTGCTCGCTATTGTTTAGATCTTTGTCGCTAAAAAGATAAGACTGATCACCACCGCGCTGAAGAGCTTTATCTTGTGCAATGTGTGCGTGCTGAACCATCGAGTGGCAATCGTCACCGACATTGAGATGGCTCACACCCATGCTGCTTGTCATATTTACTTTGTTTAATTGGATTTGTTGTTTGATTTTCAAGCGCAGAGAATCTGCGATCTTGATGGCTGGCTTTGAGCTAGTGTGCGGTAAAACAATCAAGAAACTGTGTTGTTCCAGACGATAGTAACTATCAAAAATACGCAGGTTGTTATGCAGCAATTTTCCTATTTCTACTTGCACAAAATCATGTTCTTTGTTGTTGAGCTTTTCGGTAGCTGTAGGGTCGAGTTTTAGTGATACAACACTAAGGTCGCTCCCTTCACGCTCACTTCGTTGAATCTCTTTTTGCAGATCTTCATTGAGGTGTTGGAGAGATGCTGCGTGGCTTAAATTGTCGGTTCTTCGTAAGGGTAAAAGTTGGCGACGACGCAGTTCACGTAGATAAACCAGTGCACACGATGCACCTAAAAACAGAATGAAATTTGGTACGGCTTGCAAGGATACAAATGGTGAATCGTGCCATGCGATCAAGCCTATGGATAACAAACTTGTGATCGCTAAGATCGGTAAGGCAACTTTAAACTCAAAGAAAAACATAAGCATGAGAGGCAGGGAATAGACCCATATACCGCTTTGGTCAGGAGCGACCCAAAGAATAGCGAGTGTTAAGACGGCGATAATAATCGAGAGACGACGAGGCGTGCCTGATTCAAAGCTTTCTTCTGTCGGAGAAGTTGTGCCAAATTGATTAAGCTTTTGTGTGAATCTAGGGGAGAGCACTTTTCCTAATCGAGACAAAAATAATAGCGCAGTAAATGAGCCTAAAAATATGGCAAGCGCGAATTGCTTATCTAGTACCGCGATAACAGTGCTCAGGCCGCTTAATACAGTTGCTACAGCGTATGCTGGAGAATGTGTGAGAATGGAGTTGTCAGGTTGTTGCATTGTCTACTTTTGAATTCGCTGTGCGAGCTTATGATTATTACTTAATCATAAACCTTAAATAGGCTGTTTGCATGGTAACTTGCGGACTATTAAGAAAAATCCTTGGGCGCTTTGCCTTGTAGGTAAAATGCAAATGCAATGATTTCTGCGATCACTCTGTACAACACATCCGGAATTTCTTCTCCCAACTCAAGTTGTGCCAACATTCTTACTAGTTCGGCATTCTCGTACAAAGGAATGCCATGCGCATTTGCGATATCAACGATTTCTTGCGCGATGTCTCCGGTGCCGCTTGCTACAACTTTAGGAGCGCTCTCTTGGTCATAATGCAGTGCGACTGCTTCAGGTAGTTTGCTCATGCTCGAATATCCACAAAGCCTTGCTTTACTTCGGTGTGTGTATCGCTTGGAGGCGCCCCTAGATAATAACTTGCGCTATCAATATTTAGATCAGCCTTTTTTAGTTGCGCTTTAAAAAGGTTTTCTTCGGACTTGATCAGTTGCAAAGCTTTTTGATTCTTCGCCCAAAACTCTGTTTTTACATGAGGTGGGTTTAGGGTTGCTCGAACGTGAAGTGGGCCTATGCCTTCCAGATTGAATTGCAGTTTTATGATCCACGCTTTCTCTTTGTTTTTATGCGGATGTTGGTGCTGCTCTTGTTTTTGTTCGTGCTGCTCGATACGTAATTGAAGCGTTTCGATGTTGCTTTGGTGCGTGTAAGGCAGCTCCATGTTCCATGCTTGAATAAAGCCGGGTTCGTTAGATGTTTGGGCTTGGTAGAGACTGTTTACTTGATTGAACTGAATCCGATTAATCATACCCGCAAGGAGTCTCAACAGTTGTCCTGTCGATAGCTCTTGGTCGGCTAATATCGCTTGTGCTTTCAATGCCGCATTATCCAGTTTCGGAAAATCAAAAGCTTTGGTAAATAGTTGATTCTCAGACAAACCATACAAGCGAGGCTCAGATGATAGGTTCTCAGTTTGTGATGTGCTTGGCTTAGGTGTGTTTGAGGACTGGCTAATACCGAACGCAAGGCTTTGAAGGGATGCTTTGATATCTGATTGAGATTTGCTGATATTTGGCAGTAAGTTAAGGGTGTTTTGAATTTGTTGAGTAAATAGCTCGTTTTGTTTACTTAAGAGTTTAAATGCTGGTGAATCTTGATTGTTTGCGAGGTTCAAAATAATTGAAGGTGCTTTTTTATCATAGGATTCTAAGTTTGTAAGTACCAACTTGATATTATTGTTATTTGCATTGAGGGTGTTTGCTGTATTGCTAGATAGTAAGTCAAATAGTTGTTTCGTTTGATTGAAAAGTGAGTTTGATAACTGGTCGAAA
>NZ_LWFI01000222.1:0-915 GCF_001635735.1 Oleiphilus sp. HI0067 | reverse complement strand
TTGCGCAAACAGATAAGGTGATTAGTTTTTTCTCGATGGGCGTGAATCAGTCGAGTGCTGGCGTTGATAAAGCTGCGAGTATTATCAATTGTCATCTTGCGAGTGGAAAAATCGGCAAAGAAGGGTGTGGACCTTTCTCTATTACCGGTCAACCAAATGCAATGGGCGGTCGAGAAGTAGGCGGTTTGGCCAACTTGCTGGCTGCACATATGGATATTGATAACGCAGAACATCGCGCGCTAGTACAAGAATATTGGTCATGCCCAACAATTGTTGAATCGCATGGGCATAAGGCTGTAGATCTGTTTCAAAAGATTGAATCAGGCGATGTTAAAGCGGTCTGGGTGATGGCGACCAATCCTGTCGTGAGTCTGCCAAACAGGCTTCAAATAGAGAGCGCGCTGAAAAAATGTGATTTCGTTGTTGTCTCAGATTATGTGTCGTCAAACGATACTTTACCCTTTGCTGATGTGAAGTTGCCGGCGACGAGCTGGTCAGAAAAAGATGGCACGGTGACGAATTCAGAGCGCACGATTTCTCGTCAAAGAGCTTTCTTGCCGCCTCTAGGTGAGGCAAAGCATGACTGGCGAATTATCTGTGATGTCGCAATTGCAATGGGTTTTGACGGATTTGATTTCGCTTCTCAGCATGAGGTCTTCGATGAGTATGCTGGATTGACGGCATATAAAAACAACGGAAGTCGGGACTTAGATCTAAGTGGTTTGTGTGATTTATCGTCTCAAGAATACGATCAGCTAGCTCCTGTTCAATGGCCCATAAACGACGAGAACCCAAAGGGCACTAAACGATTATTTGAAGATGGAAAGTTCTTTACTCTGTCTCAAAAAGCAAACTGTATTGCGGTGCAGTTCCGTCCTCCTGAGCAGGCAGTTAGTGAAGACTTTCCGTTTGTGT
>NZ_LWFI01000221.1:0-969 GCF_001635735.1 Oleiphilus sp. HI0067 | reverse complement strand
AGTAACTGCTTATGACTAATCGAGTCATCAACCAAACTCTGTACCGGCTGTTCATGCAATACAAGCGCATTATTCTGCAATACATCCTGTAAAATAGATTGCCAATGGTTGGCTTGCCTAACTTCTTGAGAAACGCCATCTTCTTCTAAATCAACGTAACGCTGCCAGCCCGAAATTCCTTTAGACTGAGCTTGTCGCAACGCCATATCCGCTTTCGATAACAAACCCGATACCGTTTCAGCATCGCTCACTTCCGCCACACCAACATTCACCCAGTCATCTTTCAGACCTTGACGTAAGACCGGAATAGATTGAATTTTAGAAAGAAGTTTCTGGGCGTAGGTTTCAGCACAATCAACACTAACACCCGATAAAAACACACTAAATTGCGCACCAGATCTTCTTGAACAATATGCGCCACGATATTCGGCAGAAAGTTCTTTTAGTAGCTTAGAAATCTCCTGCAATAACTCATCGCCCGTCTGACGCCCGTGAGACAGATTAATAGACTCAAAGTCATTTAACATGACTAAGACTAACTCCCCCACGCCTGTCACAGAACGACCAACTAAGTCAGACTTCAAACGCGCATCAAAGCCTTCTCTGTTAAACAATCCCGTCAAATCATCTAATCGTGATAAATCCCGGAGCCTTTCGATATCATCGATTTGCTCATCGAATACTTTTTTCAAGCTCTGAGCCATATCGTTGATTGAACGCGCAACGGAGTCCAATTCACGCGTTGGAGGTAATTCAAGGGGCTGTTCAAAAAATCGGTTAGCAATGCGCTGCGCTTGTTGCTCGAGCTGCACTAGCGGTGCCAATAAATAACGAAGCAAGCTGTAAAGTAATAAAAGCCCAACAATCAATAAGCCTGCAAATAAGATCAATTGAACAACAAAACGCTCCCATAATTTGTCGATTGCGAGCGCGGAATTAGAAACGACCTTCAAACTTCCCAGCCTTTGC
>NZ_LWFI01000220.1:0-1204 GCF_001635735.1 Oleiphilus sp. HI0067 | reverse complement strand
CCATTCAACACTTGGCAGTGCGAATTAAAGTTAGATTGATAATTTTCGTTATAAAGTTTTTTCGTTGCCCATTAACGGTTTAGCCGATGTTCTTGTTATTTTATGTGGGAAAGGATGCCGTCTAACTCATTGAGAGAGTTGTACGAAATCACTAACTTACCTTTTCCACCTTTACCATGAGCAATATCAATGCTTGCGCCAAGCTTCTCAGAGAGATCTGTTTCAAGGCGCAAGATATTGGGGTCTTTCTCTGCTTTTGTTGCTTTTTTCGTCGCTGGCGCTTCTAACATTTTTCGCACGAGCGCTTCGGTTTGTCTAACTGACATCGATCGACTATTTACTTGATTCGCGGCAGATAACTGATCTTCTTCGGCTAACGCTAACAATGCCCGACCGTGGCCCATTTCTAAGTCGCCATGCTCTAGCATTAATTTCACATCATCGTTCAAATTCATCAGTCGCAATAAATTTGTAACCGTTGAACGAGATTTGCCAATAGCCTCAGCGACTTCTTGTTGCGTAAGATCGAATTCATCTTGCAAACGTTGCAATGCAATTGCCTCTTCCATCGCATTTAAGTTTTCACGTTGAATGTTTTCGATCAATGCCATAGCTACAGCAGCTTCGTCTGGCACATCTCGAACAATTGTAGGAACGCGATCTAAACCTGCAATTTGTGAGGCTCTCCAGCGGCGCTCGCCTGCGATAATCTCAAACTTACTCTCTGAGATAGGACGAACAACAATCGGCTGCATAATACCTTGCTGTCGAATCGATTCCGCTAGCTCTTCAAGCGCTTGTTGGTCCATGTCGCGGCGTGGCTGATACTTACCTCGCTGGATCAACTCGACAGGGATCTCTCGAAGATGCTTTTCGTCATGAGTCGATTTTTTTAAGGCTTCTACATTTGAGCCTTTCAAAAGAGCTCCAAGCCCTTTTTCACCGATTACCCGCTTCTTAGCCAATTTACTTCCTCTTATACAGCCATCAAATTAGGCTGTGTTTTTTTCTTAGAACGTCGAACGATTTCGCCAGCTAAAGCTAAATAAGCTAGAGCACCTCTGGACGATTTATCATAATACAGTGCTGGCATACCATGGCTAGGAGCTTCTGCTAGTCTCACATTTCGAGGAATCGCTACCTTGTAGACTTGGTCACCAAAGTACTCTTCTAACTCCTCTGATACATCTTTAGTTAGACTATT
>NZ_LWFI01000219.1:0-868 GCF_001635735.1 Oleiphilus sp. HI0067 | reverse complement strand
AATTGAGCGTCGCAGCAGTGAAAATACTACAGCAAAAGCACCCGCTCCACATGCAGCGAAAACCGTATTAACAATGACTAAAAATACGTCGATATCTGAGCGATATGCTGAACCACCGTTAAATCCTAACCAGCCTATGAACAATAAAAATCCACCGCCAACGGCTACAGGCATATTAGCGGCAAGAGCCACTTTGCGCCCTTTAACAAACACACCTTCCCGCGGACCAATAATCAAAAGTACGGCCAAAGCAATCGCACCACCCACGACGTGAACAACTGCCGAACCAGCTAGGTCTACAAACCCAAACTGTGCGAGCAGTGCAGACTGACTCTAGACATTAAAAGCAAAAAAGGGATAGATAAAGACCGCGGTAAAAACCGCTACAATGACATATACCCAGAGAGCAACGCGCTCTGAAAGAGCTCCGGATATCAACGTTACACAGGGTGCAAAAAATAGGCTCTGATAGAGAAAGACTAGATAGCCCTCACCTTCCAATACAAGATCGCCATCAAAGACAATTGCTTATCCGACAAACCAGAAAAGAAGAATCACTAAACATAAGTCGAGGACATTTTTTGCAGCAACGTTAACGTTGTTTTTTGAACGCACCAAACCAGATTCTAGCAATAAAAAACCTACTTGCTGGAGAAAAACTAAGAATACGCAAACGGCTAACCAGATCGCTTCAGCAGACACAGTCACCAAACTCAATAATTAGAAACTAAACAGTCAGGCTAGTCGTCATTCAGGCGTAAACGCAGTGAATTTGTAGGTTAATTTTAAAAATTGATGTAGATCAATTTGTGGCGTTTAGACCAGACAGAAAAGGATAGAAATGACGGAGTTTGGACAGAAGTAAGAT
>NZ_LWFI01000218.1:0-359 GCF_001635735.1 Oleiphilus sp. HI0067 | reverse complement strand
TACGCTCTGGTCATAAGGTACTAGACATTGCGGGGGGAACTGGAGATCTCACGATGCAGTTCTCCAAACGCGTTGGAGATCAAGGCAAAGTTGTACTCGCTGACATTAACGCCTCTATGCTCAATGTCGGACGAGACAGATTATTAGACAAAGGCTACGGCAGCAATATTGAATTTGTACAAGCGAATGCAGAATGCCTTCCCTTCCCAGATAATTACTTTAATGCCGTATCGATCGCGTTTGGCTTAAGAAATGTCACTGATAAAGATAAAGCTATCCGCTCTATGTTCCGCGTATTGAAACCGGGCGGCAGACTTTTGATATTGGAATTTTCAAAACCCACTAACACAGTGCTTAGT
>NZ_LWFI01000217.1:0-738 GCF_001635735.1 Oleiphilus sp. HI0067 | reverse complement strand
CAGAAGATATTCTTCGTATATTGAAATCGAGCTAATGCTGACCGATACATATACACTGCAACTTTAGCCACTTTTTTTGTTAAACTTCAGCTCTATTTGCTCGTATGTAAAGTTCGAAAAAAACACAACAAGCAATAACACTAGAATGACGGCAACATTATTCTCAACAGGCCCACCAAAATTTAAACTTCGTTTTTCATCGACCATCGGGGCGAGCTCGATACCCGTGAACTTTTGAATCACCATTGCAAGAGAAATGACAATAAACAATACCCCAGCATGCGTCATATAAATTGAAAACGATCGCTTACCAATAAACTGAAATAACCGAGCTTTAAGTATTTTCGAGAACACTCCTGCTTCGAATGCAAAGCAAAAAACCGTCAAACAAAATAGTCCTGGAGCAATAATATTTTTGAATACAACGTCTGTCTGAGTAAGAAAAACAACACTAACGAGAAGCGCAAGCTCAACAAAACTAGCCAAAAACTTTGAGATTTGGGATTTGGGATTTGAGATTTGAGATTTTAAAAAAACAACATACGTCATCGCACCACAAAAAAAACAGAACAGCCCTCTCTGAACCTCTATAACCACTATATCTGATTCGCAATAAATCAAAATAAACGCCAAAAGAACAATCACAAACCAAGAACCGATTCTAAATGATCGGAAAACCGATATGAAGCGAACAACAATGCATACATGTAAAACTCTATGCTGATGCTCCACGACGGA
>NZ_LWFI01000216.1:0-1195 GCF_001635735.1 Oleiphilus sp. HI0067 | reverse complement strand
CGCGGCTTACCGGCTTAAAACTTGAGACCCGCCCCGAACGACGTCGTGATATTGATGCAATTGTGTTACTCGGAAACAATCAGAACGCCAAACGCATCAATCCGCTCTTTGCATTCAACTTCGCTGATGACATTCCGGTGTTCGCCACATCAAGTATCCACGAACCGAACAGTACTGACACGAACAATGACCTATCTGGAGTCCAATTTATAGATATCCCGTGGGCTTTTAATAAAACAGATCAAATTAAGCTACAAATCGATGCCTCGCGAAAGAATATCGCAGCACAATACATGCGCTTTTACGCTTTAGGCGCCGATGCGTATGCACTATCGCCACGCTTAGCGTTGCTCCGCGAGATCCCAAATAGCTTTGTTCAGGGACGAACAGGGAAACTCGCTATTGACGACGATGGATCAATTATCCGAAGACTGCAATGGGCTAAATATCAAGGCGGGAAAGCTATACCAATTAATTAATTCATGTATCAGGGACGATATAAATGAACAACAAGGGAACGAAATACGAGCGATTGGCAGAAAAGCATCTATTGAAGAACGGACTAAAACTTATTGCCCGCAATTATTCATGCCGCCTAGGAGAAATCGATCTTATAATGCGCGATCACCACGCGATTGTATTTGTCGAAGTTCGTTATCGTAAAACCGATACCTTTGGCAGTGCGCAAGAAAGTATCAACAACCCAAAGCAAGCGAAACTAGTAAAAACTGCCTTACTTTACATGCAACAGCACAAACTATTTGATAGCACCTGTCGTTTCGATACCGTCACATTCGACACACATGAATGCAAACAGCCTATCAACTGGATTAAATCAGCATTTGGAGCACATTAGTACCAATGAACGACCTTTCCCCAATTGCCAAATATTTGTGCGACCAAATCGATATCGCCTCAGAGCACATTACGAGCATTGCATCAGAAACCGATCACGCAAGCACCTTAATCGTAGACGCCCTACTTAATGACAAAAAGCTCTTAGTATGCGGCCTTGGGTTTGCTAACCCGATTGCACAAATCATTAGTTCTGCCTTTATGGACCAATATGAATTTGAGCGCCCAGGCTTCCCTGCAATCAATATCGGTTTAGACAGCCTAAATAGCGACACGTCATCTGCCAATATGATCGCTAAACAGATTCAAGCAATGGGAATGGAAAGTGATGTATTAGTAT
>NZ_LWFI01000215.1:0-537 GCF_001635735.1 Oleiphilus sp. HI0067 | reverse complement strand
CCTGATCCGTCAGACTCAAGGCATCACGCATACTGCCATCAGCACCCCGAGCTATCGCCCATAATGCGGCATCTTCGGCACTGACTTGCTCTTGTGATAAAACAAACTTCAAGTGATGAACGATTCTTTCCGGCGTCATATTCTTCAGATTGAACTGAAGGCAACGTGATAGGATCGTAATCGGTAATTTTTGAGGATCGGTGGTCGCAAATAAGAATTTCACATGCTCTGGCGGTTCTTCCAGAGTTTTCAGCAAGGCATTAAAACTATGCGTCGACAGCATGTGTACTTCGTCGATCAGATAGATCTTAAACCGCCCTTCAGTTGGCGCGTACTGAACATTCTCAAGAAGCCCTCGCATGTCTTCGACTTTGGTTCGCGAAGCCGCATCGATCTCGATAAGATCAACATAACGCCCTTGCTCGATTGACGTACAAGCTCCGCACTCGCCACAAGGCTCTGAGGTAATGCCTCGTTCACAACTTAAGCAACGTGCAAGAATCCGTGCAATAGTCGTTTTACCGACACCTCTAGTGC
>NZ_LWFI01000214.1:0-759 GCF_001635735.1 Oleiphilus sp. HI0067 | reverse complement strand
GATTTTACGAATCAGCGCTGTTGTTCCTAGTGCCATCCACAATGCTTTTTGCCAATAGGGTAAGTAGCGTTCAGGCTCATCCGTGGGCAGATTAAGCGTGCGTCCCAGCGATAAGCCCATTGATAGGTTCATCACTAGATCAAAACCTAGTACGCGTACGATTGCATCGTGCACCGATTTAACTGAGCCGCTTGTACTATAAAACGAACTCGATGCCCAACTAACTACCTGTGCCGAAAGGCTTGGATCTTTTTCTACGATAGTCGACAGTTCTTCGCTGCTCGCGTCGGGATTTGCGCGTAAACGAATAATATCGCGTGCACTTTCCGGAAGAGGAGGAAGCTCTAGAGTATCTTCGATTCGTTGCTTGATACGAATCGTTGTGAACTTCTCAAGAGCCGTGACAATATCGACTTCATCTTTACGTGCGTCCTTGTGTTGATTGACTCTATCAATTGCTACCGAGAAGTCTCCGGTTTGTGCTTTCTGAAGCATCTTGTTGAAAATGCTTCGCTTAATTCGAATGAGATCTTTTGCTAAACCAATGTCAACGAAGGCGTACTCACTGGTATTTTCCTGGAGCGCATTATCAACGATTGTCGGTATGCCCGTGATGTCGGGGATGGCTGGGATCGCGTTAAGTTCATATTGGCTTAACAAGCTATTTTGATCGCTTTGCTCAACCACTTTAAGTTCACGACCCATACAATTATTGAGTAACTCCGGACAAATAAAGCGATCGGCTGGGAAAAGTACTTG
>NZ_LWFI01000213.1:0-1047 GCF_001635735.1 Oleiphilus sp. HI0067 | reverse complement strand
TCCGCTTCGCCGTCCTTCACCATTTGTAATGCCCGTGTCCAAGGTACGCGTTCAAACGTGAATTTCACGGTTAAGTCAGCTTCAATGTCTTTGAGCAGTGATAAGGTGATTCTGGGCTTCTCCCAATTAATTTCTGGGCCATTGCCTAAGTAGTACGGCGGGTTTTCTTTTACCTCAAACACAAGCGTTATTTCCTGACGATCTGCGAAAGTAAGTGTTGAATAAAGACTAATCAGTAAAAGAATGAAGCGTTTCATGAGTAAGGATCTAAAAAGAAAGAATAAAACATAGCGTTTGTTTTGTAGTTACATCGCAAAAGTTACACGGCAAAATTTTGTACTACTTTTAACACCTATGAGTTTCTGATCAACGAGACATTTTGAGTAATGAATAATGTTTGAATGGATAACCAGCCCTGAAGCATGGATCGCACTCGCGACATTGATGGCTTTAGAAATTGTCTTAGGTATCGACAATATCATTTTCATCTCTGTTTTAGTTGGGCGACTGCCAGAACATCAACGAAATAAAGCTCGAAAAATTGGTATCACTTTAGCGATGATCTCCCGATTATTGCTCTTATTTAGCCTCGCTTGGGTGATGAAGCTAGTAGATCCCTTATTCAGTGTTTTGGATAACGATATATCCGGTAGGGACCTGATTTTAATACTCGGAGGTTTGTTCTTATTGATGAAATCCACGCATGAAATCCATGGGAGTTTTGAGATTAAAGATGTGTCAACGACAATGCTCGCAACATCTAGCTTTGCCTCAATACTCGTTCAAATAGCGGTATTGGATTTGATCTTTTCTTTGGACTCTGTAATTACAGCGGTTGGTTTGGTGGAGCATCTCAGCATTATGGTTATTGCTATTGTGTCCTCTGTGATTGTGATGCTGATAGCCGCTAATCCTATTGGCGAGTTTGTTGATAGAAACCCAACTATCAAGATGTTGGCTTTGTCGTTTTTAATCTTGATCGCGTTTACGTTGATCGCCGAAGGCTTTGATGTACATATTCCGAAGGGTTACGTATATTTCGCAATG